>JBLHIB010000029.1:0-31583 GCA_047615865.1 Gammaproteobacteria bacterium | reverse complement strand
ATATCTTTTCCAAAAACCTTCAAGAGAAACAGTAGTATTCAATTTTGGAACATCGTATCTCAGCCCAGTGATATAGTGCGCACACTCAATGTATTTCAAACCATTCGTCGCGTTAACTAGCTCACCGTTTTCGCGGTATCCAAGAATGGTATACGAAGGTCGCTGGTGATAGAGCCCAACGCTTGAATTCCAACTCAAGCTAGGCGACAATTGCACCTTGGCAGCAATTCGAGGAGAAAACTGCTCGAGAGGATTACTCATGCTGGAAGAATAAGAACTTCCATCCAAGCGAACTCCACCAGACACAGTGAGTCTTTCTTTAAAAAACATTTTACTTGCCTGAACAAACGCTCCGTAAAAGTCCGTTTTCAAATCACTAGCCACCCGAAAATCGATCACGGAATCTAAGTCGTACGCGAAAATCTTCTGAAAAGTGCGGTTATTGTACTTAGCCCTTTCGTAAGTGAGTCCAGCACTTGCCTTCCATCCATTATCGAAGTAGAATTTTTGCTGCACACGGAATTTGTTTTCGATCTCTTGAGAAGAGTAGTCAAAAATACGGGCTAGCGCCTCATCATTGTCTTGGTATTTGAATGCCTCATTGTTGAGCATATTCCTACTCACGATGACCGAAAGCAGGCCTGCTTTGTTGAAATGATCCCATTTAGCACCTATGGTATAGTTCCATTGAGAAGACGCCGTGAGTAAATTGAGTAAATACCTATTGGTCTCAAAGTTCTCAGATGTGGAATCAGCGAGGGAAGTATTCAAACCGAAATCATCAATCGCTCCCAATCCCAAAATGGTAATGGAATTTTTATCGTTGATTTTAGCCTTCCATTTAAATTGAAAATCGTTGTATGTAGGAAGGAAGGGCAAGCCAATGGCCTGAAACAAATACTTCAAATACGAACGACGAACTGAAAGTATCAAGGAAGATTTTTTTCCTGTAGGCCCTTCGAGTGTTAGTCCTAGATCACTCGAGCCAATAACTGCATTTGCGGAATAACGGTCCTTTCTTCCTTCTTTGAAACCAAAATCGAGCACTGCGCTCAATGCATTTCCTCGATCTGCTGGAAATGCCCCGGAGTAGAAGTCGACCGTTTCAATCAAATCCACATTGATGAGTCCAACAGGACCGCCCGAGGAACCTTGTGTAGCAAAGTGATTGATATTTGGAATTTCGATTCCATCGATATAGAATCTATTCTCATTGGGAGCACCTCCACGAATAATCAGGTCATTTCTGAAGGAAGTAGTTGATGTAACTCCTGGTAAAGAGCGAATAGCTCTGCTGATGTCACGATTTCCTCCTGGGTTTCTCTTCACCTCGTTGATGCCAATCCTTCGAACTGATACAGGAGCTTGATCTCGATTGGCAGTCTCGGCAGAAACAATTTGGGCCGCACCGATTTCGATAGTGCTTTCTTCCATTTCAATATTCAACCAGGTAACGCGTGAATTGGACAACTCGATTTCATATCGAATGGTCGTTTTAAATCCAATAAAGCTTACCTGCACATTGTAAACACCAGACTCCAAGTTGTCGAGAGAATAATTCCCGTCGATGTCGCTGGTCGCTCCAAATCCCGTGTTTTGTAGGATAATGCTGGCAAAAGGAATAGACTCATTGCTCGTCTTATTCGTGATCGTTCCTCGTAAACTTGCGTTCTGAGAGGATGCCCCGAAGCAAAGCAACAAACAGCAAATGAATAGGGATATTCTCATAGGACTGAATATAATTCAGTGCAAAAGAATAGTAAAAATATCGGCTTGCAAGAAAGATGATTAAACGAATTTAAAAGAATCGCTATGAAAACAGGAAAAACACTACTAATGTTGGCCTTCACCTGCATGACAATCTCACTTGTTGCGCAAGATACAGCTCAAACAACATCGAGTACTTTGTCCTTGAGAGAAAAGGCAGATTTTGCCGCGCATGAAATTGAAAAATTATGTGGGATCGATGACAAACTTGAATTTTCAAATTTGGGAAAAGCTTGCTATGAATATGAGCTTGCAATGTCCATGGAAGGAGTTGTCGGAAATGAAAGCAAGGAAGAGGCTATCGAAAAAGAATGGGACAAAGCAGTCAAGAGCATTGTGGGACCTCAGAAAATGGCTGCTTTCACAGACTGGAAGCAAAAGCCAAAAGCATACGAGCAGAAGGGTGATCGTTAAAGGATTTCAGTGAATCTAGAACTCCAAATCAAGGTTCAAGTCGGTTCTAAAACCTTCAAGTGCAGGATTGATACCCACCATCGCATCGAACTTGTCCTTGTCGGTATACAATCGTGTATTCTGGGAATCGTCCTTCTTAATATTAACTTGGAGGTGTAGTTTGTGATTCTTCAGACGCGCTTTTAAGAATTCGAGCATTTCTGAGCGAACCGTTACAACGTCGGATTCTTGGACGTTGTTGCTAATATCTACTTGGATCGCATGATCTGCCGTTACCATCGGAAGGCGCACACTCAAAGTACTATAGAGACTAAGATCCCCTCTTTTATTCAAGACGCCCATGAAAGCTTTCCAGGCATTCTCAAATTCCTCGCGTGAATAAGACTCTGTGAGTTTAGGTACAATAGCAGCTAGATCCTCGTCACTTTCCAAACTAACTTCAGATTGTTCGAGCAAGGCTGTGAGTGTATAAGACCCTTTGGGTTTTATACCCTTTCCTCGAGCCAAAGGTTTTTCAGCAGTGCGGGCTTTCTTGCGATCTAGCGGCGAAGCTATAGCCTCGGCAGTAGTTGTCGTAGCAGCTGCACCGGTGCCTTCTGCGCTCGCAACTTTCACTTTGGCTAGTCCTCCGACGAAGGGCTTTATCCTAAAATTAGACTTTTTTTTTTCGGCCTGATTGTATTTAATCGAGCAAAGTTGCATTAACGAGAGTTCAACGAGCAGCCGTTGATTCTTGCTTGTGCGGTACTGGACGTCGCATTGATTGATGATATCAAGCGCAATTATGAGCAAGCGGATATCCGTCTCGTGCGCTTGTTCAACAAAACGCTTTTTGACTGAATCACTGGTCTCAAGAAGCTTGACTGTGCTTTCGTCTTTGCTTACCATCAGGTTTCGAAAATGCTCTCCAAGACCGATTATGAACTGATGTCCGTCAAAACCGTGGTCCTGAATTTCTCCATACAGCAAAAGCGACCCTGGAATATCTTCTTCTAGGATAAGCTTGACCGTTTTGAAGTAGTACTCATGATCGAGCACATTCAAATTCTTTATTACATTTTCGTAGGACAGCACCTTGTCGCTAAAAGCAGCAACTTGATCAAGGATAGACAAGGCATCTCTCAATGCTCCATCTGCCTTCTGAGCAATTACGTGGAGACCTTCAGCATCGGCTTGCATATTTTCTTGCTCGGCAACATAAGCCAAATGGGCAGCTGTGTCGGCAACACCAATTCTGTTGAAGTCAAAGATTTGACAACGACTAAGTATAGTAGGTATGATTTTATGCTTCTCGGTAGTAGCGAGGATGAAAATCGCATGAGGTGGTGGTTCCTCCAACGTCTTCAGAAAAGCATTAAAAGCCTGCTGAGAGAGCATATGAACCTCATCAATGATATACACCTTGTAGTTACCAATTTGAGGCGGTATCCTAACCTGATCAGTAATTGAACGGATGTCATCGACACTATTGTTCGAGGCAGCATCCAACTCAAACACATTGAATGAAAGGTCCTTTTCTTCCTCTCCCTCTTCCTTATTAATCTCTTTGGCGAATAAACGTGCACAAGTTGTTTTTCCAACACCACGCGGACCACAAAACAAGTAAGCCTGTGCAATCTGGTTGTTGGCAATGGCATTTCTCAAGGTGGAGGTAATCGAACCTTGCCCAACAACGGTTTCCCAAGTTGTTGGTCTGTACTTTCTGGCTGAAACTATGAATTGTTCTGACACGTCTTTTCTACTTCTCAAAATCTACAAGGAGCACAAATATCGTGTAAATACGTAGTAATTATGCGACTAAGTTTTCCACATAATTCAAACACTCAATTTGCTAGTCCTCTTTGCATTCATTTATGAATCAGCGGGGATCAAGGGGCCTTGTATCCTGCTCTGCCGCACGTTATTTACCGAAGTCTGACCAATATTTCCGAGCGAAATATAGAATCGACAACCTTCTTCTATCAATTTTGCTGAGCAAGTCAGGAAAATAAGTATCTTTGCACCCCAAATTAAAAATCAAGTAACTCATAAAGTATTATGAACAATTACGAAACTGTTTTCATTATTACTCCCGTGCTATCTGACGAGCAGGTGGCGGAAACAGTCGGAAAATTCAAGGAATTCATCAAGGAAAACGGCGGTACCGTTGATCAAGATGAAAATTGGGGATTGCGTAAACTTACGTACCCTATCCAGAAGAAGTCGACTGGTTTCTATCATTTGTTAGAGTTCACAGCTCCCGGAGAAATCGTTTTACCACTTGAAATTGCTTTCAAGCGTGATGAGCGAGTAATCCGTTGGTTGACGACGAGAATGGACAAGCACCATGTTGCTTATGCTCCAAAACGTCGCGAGCGTTTAGCTAAACACTCATCTTAATTCATCTAACTAAAAGATAAGAAACTATGTCAAAATCTGAAGTAAGATATCTCAATCCCATTCAAATTGAAACTACTCGTGAGAAGTATTGTCGATTTGAGTCTAAAGGTATCAAGTACATCGATTACAAAGATCCTGACTTTTTGTTAGGGCTTTTGAATGATCAAGGAAAAATTATGCCACGTCGTTTGACTGGAACTACTTTGAAGAATCAGCGTAAAGTGTCTGTTGCAATTAAAAAAGCACGTCACTTAGCACTTCTTCCATATGTAGCGGATAACATGAAATAAGTAGCTAGCCATGGAAATTATTCTAAAAGAAAACATAGACAACCTCGGTGAAGCAAACGAGATTGTAAACGTAAAGCCAGGTTTCGCACGCAACTTCCTTATTCCTAACGGAAAGGCTATTGTTGCTACTCCTTCGCAAAAGAAAGTTCTTGCTGAGACATTACGTCAGCGAGCTCACAAACTTGCAAAAGTATTGGACGAAGCTGCTGTGATTGCTGCTAAACTTGCTAAAGTATCTTTGAAAATTGGTGCTAAAGCTGGTGAGAACGGGAAAATCTTTGGATCTGTTAACACTATTCAACTTTCAGAAGCTCTTGCGAAAGCAGGTTTCTCAATTGATAGAAAGGACATTTCTATCGCAGAAGATGCGATCAAAGAATTGGGTACTTACGAAGCAAAAATCAAGCTTCACAAGTCAGTTATCCAAGCCGTTAAATTCGACGTTGTAGGTGAGTAATATTCATCTCTAACCATATTTGAAAGCCGTTCCTAGTGAACGGCTTTTTTTTTGATTAATTTTTTCGATTATGGCTAAACCACGCGCGCTAGAGAATATGACATTAGTTATCCATCTTCCTTGTAAATAGCTTAATGGCTTAGCTGAAAACAACATGCGTACAGAATGCATGAATCTAACCGGTTCAAACGATACCCGTCAAATTCTCAACGACGGGGATTTTTTTTTTGCGCCATGGGCCGTTGGCTTGAAATAGAGGAAGTGAAAAGAGCAAGAGATAAGCACGGTTCCAGTTAAACGTGAGAATTTGAAATCCCCCTTCGCTTAATAGTCGTTTTCAAAATCCAAATTACAAAGTCCATTTCCATCTTTAGTTAGGGGTTTCTTTTACCTATTTTTACAACGTGAAATACACCGTGACTCTCATTTTTCTACTTCTTTTCTCTTCGGCCTTCGGCCAAATCCGAGGTCTGAAGCTGAACATCGGTAGTGCAGCAATCGGAGCGCCAGGAATAGCATTTGAGCATGTGAGAAAGAAGAAGTTGGCCTGGCAAGTAGGAGGTGCTTATCTTATTCCCAATCAACGGGAAAGCTTTTTTTACAAATCATTGCTGAACGGCCGCTCGATGCAATCGGGGAAAATAACTGGTTTCTCTGCATCTATCGAACATAGATGGTATACAAAGGCTGCCAGACGAGCTCATATGAAGCCTTATGTCTCCCTCTTTTCTAGGTTCTATCAATTCGATATTTCAGTGCAGTTCACCGATGAGCAAACCGACTATGACCTCGGATTGAAATCTCAGAACATTGGAGCTGGTGTTCAAGTCGGCATTCAATGGGTCATTCGTGACAAGTTCTCTATCGACGTGGCAATCATTGGCGCAGGCTATGGCCGAAACTCCCTCTCAGGAGAAGTGACTACGACGGGGGGCGATCCGAATATTGGGATTTTAGAAGATGATATTTCCGAAATGCCCCTTTTAGGAAACAGAATCAAACTAAAGTCTGATGGTGACGTTCACCGCTTCAACAGCAGCTACGGATCTTTGATTTATCGAGGAGCTATATTCGTCGGTGTACTTTTCTAGTTGTCAATGGCATATTAAGCCACTAAATTTGGGCTGTGATAAAATTTAATCTCGAATCTGATTTCATTCCTACGGGAGACCAACCTCAAGCAATTGAGCAATTGGTAAAAGGACTAACCGACGATGTGCCTGCGCAAACATTACTTGGTGTGACAGGATCGGGTAAAACCTTTACCGTAGCCAATGTCATTAAGGAAGTCCAACGCCCAACATTAATCCTCTCGCATAACAAGACTCTAGCCGCTCAGCTTTATAGTGAGTTCAAGCAGTTTTTCCCGAACAATCTGGTGGAATACTTCGTGAGCTACTACGATTATTACCAACCGGAAGCATTTATTCCTGTTACGGGAACCTACATCGAGAAAGATCTTTCAATCAACGAGGAGATTGAAAAAATGAGATTGAGTACTACCACATCTCTACTTTCTGGCCGACGAGATGTTATTGTCGTGGCATCAATTTCTTGTATTTATGGTATCGGAAACCCGTCAGAATTTCACAAAAACGTTGTTCCAATCAAGGTGGGTCAGCAAATTGCACGAAACAAATTCCTGCGTTTACTCGTGGACTCTCTCTATTCCCGAACACGTTCCGACTTCAAAAGAGGAAACTTTCGAGTTCAAGGAGATACAGTAGATATTTTTCTGGCCTATGCCGACCATGCATTGCGTGTTGGCTTTTGGGGTGACGAGATTGAGTCCATACGAACCATCGACCCCGAATCGGGCAGTAAGCTGAATGAATTCGAAGAAATGAACATCTACCCTGCCAACCTATTCGTTACTGGCAAAGATGTGCTCAATGACGCCATCTGGCAGATTCAGCAGGACATGGTTAAACAGGTTGACTTCTTCAACGAGCAAGGTAAATACATTGAAGCCAAGCGCTTGGAAGAAAGAGTGACTTATGATCTCGAAATGATGCGTGAATTAGGCTACTGCTCAGGCGTAGAGAACTATTCTCGCTACATGGATCGAAGGGAGCCTGGCCAACGACCATTTTGTCTGCTTGATTACTTCCCTTCAGACTACCTTACTGTTATCGACGAAAGCCACGTAACTGTTCCCCAAATTGGAGCTATGTATGGTGGCGACCGCTCAAGAAAAATCAACTTAGTCGATTTCGGTTTCAGATTGCCTTCTGCACTTGACAACCGCCCTTTACAATATGAAGAGTGGAATTCTATTGCAGGACAGGTATTGTTTGTGAGCGCAACACCCGCCGATTATGAACTGGAACGCTCTGAAGGGGTTGTCGTTGAGCAAGTAATAAGACCGACAGGATTGCTCGACCCACCGATAGAAGTGCGTCCATCTATGAATCAGGTCGACGACCTATTGGATGAGATTGATAAGACCATCGCCCAAGATGAGCGAGTTTTGGTGACAACACTTACCAAGCGAATGGCTGAAGAGCTGGCCAAGTTTATGGATAAGTTGAATGTCAAATGCAGGTATATTCACTCTGAAGTGCACACGTTAGATCGGATAGAGATACTGTCAGATTTAAGAAAGGGTGTCTTCGATGTGTTGATTGGAGTGAATTTACTGAGAGAAGGCTTGGATTTGCCTGAGGTTTCTCTCGTCGCAATTATGGATGCTGACAAAGAAGGTTTTTTAAGGAATAACAGGTCTTTGACTCAAACGGCGGGAAGAGCTGCACGAAATGTAAACGGCAGAGTCATTTTTTATGCTGACAAGATAACCAACAGCATGCAGACAACCATGGATGAATCCTTGAGGAGAAGGGAGAAGCAAATGGCATACAACACCTTGCATGGATTGGCTCCCAAGCAAATCAAAAAGACACATTCCGCCTCGCTCAAGAAGTCGGCAGCGGCAACTGCACATGCTTATTCGGGGCCAGAAGATTTGCCGGCAGGCGCAGCAGCAGACCCAATTGTACAGTACTTGAGTGTAAAGCAACTAGACAATCTGATTGCTCAAACGCAAAAACTGATGGAGAAGGCGGCAAGAGAATTGGATTTTATGGAAGCCGCTCGATTGCGGGACGAATGGTTTGCCCTAAAAGAGAAACAAAAGCAGAACAAAGCAACAAAATAGGTCGGCATGATTTATGCCATACACTAAGAAAACAAAGAAAATGAGACTTTATACGACAGTAATCGCATTTGCCTTTATGGCTATTTTAACATCTTGTAAATCAAAGGATGTTGTAGCTTCAGAAGACAAGAGCACACAACAAACGAAGATTGAAGAAATAAATAAATTGGAAGTGGACAAAGGGTATACTGCCAAACTTGTTGATGCCATAACAATTACAAATACGGCGATCGAGGGCAACAATCTTTTGATCTCGGTTTCTTTTAGTGGAGGTTGTGAAACGCATGATTTTAGATTGCTGACAAACGGAGCAATTATGAAGAGCATGCCACCTCAAATGAACATTACTTTGGAGCATGATGGTCATGGCGACAATTGCCGATCGATGATTGAGCAGACATTAGTTTACGACATATCCGAAGCCAAATCCTTTGGTAGTGGAGCTATACTTCTCATTCTGAACGGAGACCGTGAAAACCGCATCGAATATAGCTACCAATAAGCCATTGCTTATAAACTTAAGGTGTGAATAAATCGATCAAATCATTCTCGAATTTCACCCCTCGTTATTAGGTCAAAGGATATTTTAGCTCCCTAATCGTATTTATGCTGGATTTTTCTGAATATTCTTTGAATGACCAACTTTTGTTGGGTGCATTTGTTGTGCTCGGACTTATCCAATTTGCATATTTGGGTTTTATACTTATCAGAATTAGCCTATACAAGACTCCTCCCTTAACAGAAGATTGTCCTCCTGTATCCGTTGTAATTTGTGCTCGAAACGAAGAGAAAAACCTTCGTGAACTTGTTCCATTGCTTATGGATCAGGATTATCCGGAATTTGAGTTGGTTGTTGTTAATGACGCCAGCTGGGACGACACTGCGGAAACTTTAGAAGCCTTTCAGGTTGCATTTCCGCGATTGCATGTGGTTAATATCGACGAGAACAAACAAATCATGGCGGGCAAGAAATTTGCACTCACCTTGGGTATTAAAGGAGCGAAAAACGAACATCTTTTGATGACTGATGCCGATTGCCGCCCTCGCACGAAGCAGTGGATTCGTCACATGATGGCCGGATTTACAGATGAAAAATCAATTGTTTTGGGTGTGAGCCCTTACAAAGTTTCTAAAGGTCCGCTTAACTGGTTGATACGTTCCGACGCTTTTCAAATCATGCTCATGTATGTAGGCGCAGCTCGAATGGGAATGCCTTATATGGGAGTTGGTCGCAATCTTGCCTACCGAAAAGAGCAATTTTTCGCGGTAAGTGGGTTCAAATCGCACTATTCTATCCAATCGGGTGATGATGACCTTTTCATTCGAGATGCGGCGAATAAAACGAACACCACAGTAGTGCTTGAACCAGATTCTATCATGGTTTCTGAGGCTAAAACTACATTTGGAGATTGGGTCAAACAGAAGAGAAGACATGTAACCACGGCCCCTCATTATAAAATAAAACATAAAATATTACTTTCTCTTTGGCCTCTGTCATGGCTCGGAATGCTAGGATTAGCGGCATGTTTGATCAGTTTCAACATAGGTACGTTGGCGGTTCTCATAGCACTAGGTGTCCGATGGCTTGGTCAAATTCTTATTTTTAGCCATTCAAGCAACAAACTTGGACTGAAAGGAGTCGGATGGACTTCACCAGTTTCAGAACTGTTGCTTATACTAACGAGTGGAATTGTAGGAGTGGCAAATGTGTTCAACAAGCCGAAAAAATGGATGTAGGAGATAATCTTTCAGATAAGGGAAAACACGATTACAAGCTTGTGTTGCGGGCGATCGAAGATAAAGATCAACGCGCTTATGGCGAGTTGATGGAGCGCTATCGCGAATCCATCTATTTCATGCTGCTAAAAATGGTCAACAACCGTGACGATGCGGATGATTTGACTATTGAGGCATTTGGAAAAGCTTTCAAGCGTTTGCACCAGTACACCCCACAATTTGCATTTAGCACCTGGCTTTTCAAGATCGCCACGAATAACTGCATTGATTTCATTCGTAAAAAAAGAATTAAAGCTCTTTCTCTCGATGCTGGCTTCAAAAATGAAGATGGTGAATCGATGCGTATTGCTGTTCGCGACGACAAATTGGATCCCGAAGAGTCAATGCAAAAGAACGAGCGTATTCGGAAAATGCGTGACGTGGTTACCCAACTCAAACCGCGTTACCGAACCTTGGTAGAACTCAGATACTTCAAAGAATATAGTTATGAGGAGATTGCCAAAGAACTCGACCTACCTCTAGGAACGGTCAAAGCTCAATTGTTTAGAGCAAGAGAATTTCTATATCAAATGATGAAACATACTCGCGAGACCTATTAAAATTATGGGTTTAGACCTTATCACTTCTTATTTTCCGAATCTCACTGCAAAGCAGAAAGAGCAATTCGAGGCGCTCGGAGCGTTATATGCCGAGTGGAATCAGCAGATCAATGTCATTTCAAGAAGAGACATTGACCAACTGTACATTCATCATATCCTGCATTCTCTTGGTATTGCCAAGATCATCAGGTTCCAAAAAGGATCTAGAATACTAGATATCGGCACTGGAGGGGGCTTCCCTGGCATTCCATTGGCTATCCTATTTCCTGACAGCCATTTCGTGTTGGTTGATTCAGTAGGAAAGAAGATCAAAGTCGTTAAGGAAGTCGGTGAAGCTATCGATCTGAAAAACTTTGAAGGCATACACTCCCGCGCAGAGGAAGTAACTGGCCAGTTTGATTTCATCGTAAGTCGAGCTGTAGCCCCGTTGGCTAAATTTATCCCTTGGACAAAAGGGAAGTTCAAAAAAGAGATGATCAATGGCATGCCCAACGGCATCTTGTTTTTGAAAGGAGGTGATCTGACTGAAGAAATTAAAGCTTCCAATCGGCGCACTGAAGTTTTCGAGCTCCAACCTATCTTCAAGGAGGAATACTTCGAGACCAAAAAAGTGGTCTACATTCAAATGACTTAGGAGAAGTACAAAGTTTATAAAAACAAAAAGGGGTCCAATGGACCCTTTTTTGTAAACCTGCAAGGAAAATTTTGAAACCAACGCAGTCCTGGAAAACTGCGTAACTGTTTATAAGACGTAGATTAATTCAAGGGTTGCCTATTTAATTGAAAATAATTTTCACAAAGTGAATTTATAGCCAACTCCTCGTACTGAATGAAAGTGTTTTGGCTGCCTTGGAAAAGCCTCGAAGTACTTGCGGAACGAGAGGATGTAGTTATCTATCGTCCGTGTTGATGGAAAAACATCATAGCCCCAAACTGTCTCCAAAATTTCTTCACGGCTAACGACCTCTCCACTTTTATGGATCAAGAGCTTTAGCAGTTTAACTTCTTTCTGGGTTATCTTATGTTCAACTCCATTCTTGTCCCGAATGTAAAAAGCCATAAAATCAACATAATTGTTGTCGCCAAATGAAAAATGCTCTAATTCTCCAAGGGACTTTTTGGTCTCCGGGTTGCGCGCGATTAATTTTTCAATTCGCAGAAGCAGCTCTTCCAGATCAAATGGTTTGCATAGATAGTCGTCTCCACCAATGCGGAGACCTTCTACCCTATCCTTGCTTGTATTCTTGGCTGTGAGGAATAGAATGGGAGTTTTATTCCCTTCGAGTCTAACGGTTTTGCATACGGTAAAGCCATCCACACGGGGCAGCATTACATCTAGAATAGCTAGATCGAACCTATTGCCTCTAAATTTTTCGATAGCTGTTCCACCGTCGGTTGCTTTGACGACATCATAACCTTCTAACTCCAAGTTAAGCGTAATCAAATCCATCAAGGACTCTTCGTCCTCAACAACCATAATTCTTACCTTATCTAGCATAGCTTCTTTAATCGATCGCAAAAATATTAAATACCTTTGTCCCAAAGGCTTAAAGTAGATGGAAGATCCAATTAAAAACATTGCCGACATGGGTAAAAACACGCTCGGAGATAATCTCGGTATAGAAATTACGAAAATTGAAAGTGATTACGTCGAAGGCACAATGCCAGTAGATCATCGCACACACCAGCCCTATGGCCTACTTCACGGTGGCGCGTCTGCGGCTCTTGCTGAGACTTTAGGAAGTATCGGCTCTCACAATACAATTGATTCATCGAAATATGCATCTGTAGGAATCGAGATCAATTGCAATCATGTTCGTGGGAAAAAGGATGGAATTGTCACTGGAAAAGCCAAACTCGCGCACAAAGGGGGCAAAATTCACGTGTGGACCATCGAAATCGTCGACGAAAGAGAGAAATTGATTTGTACTAGCCGATTGACGGTCATGATTATTCCCAAACCTTGAAACCAGTCGAACAAATATTTACCGATCAGGTAGCAGCCCGGAGGCCATTCGTACTTTATGCCGACCCCAATGAGGACCAATTAATCTGTCTTTGGGACGACATCACCTACAATGAAGTTGATAAGGCGTCTTTCATATTCAGGGCTTTTGACGAAAAATCAACACTTCTCCAAGTGCGTGGTGATCACCGTATCAAGTTGGAAAGAGAGCACATTTCACTGCGGGATAACACCATTCATTTGGATGCGAAAATGGACGAGGGCTATGCCCAAATGATTCAAGCAGCTGGGCAACTTTTCGAGCACACACCATGCGAGAAAATAGTTTTATCGAGAATAAAAGAAACAAATACCCCCCCCAATTTCACTGCTACTAAGATGGCGATGGCTCTTCAGGGACAATATCCTTTGGCATTGACATATTTACTTTATCATCCTAGCTGTGGGACTTGGATTGGCTCGACTCCCGAAACTTTAGTCAATAAAACGATCGATGATTGGAGCACGATGGCCTTGGCGGGAACGAGGCCTTTGGGCCAGCAGACTCACTGGTCACAGAAAGACATTGCGGAGCACGAATATGTATGTGATCACATTGATAAGCGACTAGCTGAAATGGGAGGGCTTTTCATTGAAAAGGGAGCGCGTGAAACAATCGCCGCTGGTCCGGTCGAGCACTTGCTTACCTCCTATCGATTCAAATTCTCAGGCGACCTGAGGCTACTAGTTGACCTCCTCCATCCGACTCCAGCCATTTGTGGAACGCCAAAAGAATTGTCATATCAGAAAATTCTTGAACTCGAAAGCCACGATCGCGAGCTGTATTCTGGATTCATCGGTCCTGTTTCAGAGAACAAAACCCACCTCTTTGTCAATTTGCGATGCATGAAGTTAGAGGGGCATAAAGCCTCCCTTTTCGTGGGTGGAGGAATAACCCGAGATAGCGACCCAACAATGGAATGGAAGGAAACTGAAATGAAAGCCCAAACCCTAATGAAGGTTATGCAAAATTTGTAGAGATTTGCTGCCCGATCCTGCCATATGTTGTCCAACAAAAAATCAGTCCGCGACTTAATAGAATTACTAGCTCAATCGGGCGTCAAACATGTTGTGATCTCCCCTGGATCTCGCAATGCACCTTTGACATACTCTTTTGCTGGCGATAGAAGGTTCAAATGTCATTCAATTGTCGACGAACGCGCAGCAGGATTTTTCGCACTCGGCATTGCACAACAGCTAAAATTACCTGTCGTAATTTTATGCACAAGTGGCACAGCGGCATACAACTATGGCCCAGCAGTGGCTGAGGCATTCTATCAGCGCATTCCGCTGGTAGTGATCACAGCCGATCGACCTGATGAATGGATTAATCAGGGAGACGGGCAAACCATCATGCAATCCAACTTATATGGTAAGCATGTAAAGTCCAGCATACAAATTAAGGAAGACGACGGTGAAGGAAATACAGGATGGCACAATCAGCGTATTATTTCTGAGGCTTTGGACAGTGGGGCGCATCCAGTCGCAGGTCCTATACACATAAATGTGCCTTTGACAGAAAGTTTATACGAGGAATACCAAGGTGAAAAAGACGACACTAACGTGCGCCTGATTCGAAGAGCGCGAACAAGCGCCCGATTGGAGAAAAGCGAGCTAACAGAATTCAATTCGAAGTTGAATTCGTGTTCTAAAATATTGGTACTGGTAGGAATGGGAGAGCGCAATCCCGACTTCAAAGCGCAACTGGATAAATTTGCGTCAAATCCATCGGTAACAGTTCTCACTGAAACCACCTCCAATTTACACAGTAAGAATTTCATTGGTTGCATTGACCGATTGATCATGAGTTTTAATGAGGAGGACCAGGAGAATTTCAGACCTGACCTTCTTATAACGCTGGGTGCTCATATCATCTCGAAAAAGATCAAAGCACTTTTGCGGACCTATAAAATTGATGAGCATTGGCATGTAGATCGTGATCCACAACTTATCGACACTTACCAGTGTTTGTCTGTTGGTATCAGATGTGCGCCTGGATCTTTCTTTAAGCAGATCAATGCTGTTTATGAAGGACTTCCAAGTACCTACCACCAGCAGTGGCTTCAAAGGGATGCGAAACATGAAAAAATTCACGCTGAATTTGTTGAGCAGGTTGCCTATTCGGATTTTCAGGTAGTTGGACGTGTGTTGCAGAAAGTACCCCCTGGAAGTAATTTACAAATGGGCAACAGTTCCGTGGTGCGTTACATACAGCTTTACGATTCAAAAGATAGTATCCTTTACAGTGGAAATAGAGGAACGAGTGGAATTGACGGGTGCACCAGCACAGCCTCTGGGGCGGCGACAGCTAGCCAGACTCCAACGACACTTTTGACTGGGGACATCGCATTTTTCTACGATTCCAATGCACTTTGGAATGAAAACCTTCCTCGATGGCTTAAGATTGTGGTGATCAACAATGGCGGCGGTGGAATTTTCCGAATTATAGAAGGTCCGGCTTCAACTCCAGTTTTAGAAAAACATTTTGAGACGACCCATCGATTAAAGGCCAAAAATTTGGCTGCAATGTATGGTTTGAATTATTTTCACGCCGAGAACATCGCCGAGTTGGACCAGGGGTTGGAAAACCTTTATCGTTCGGATAAATGTGGGATACTTGAAGTGATTACACCTAGGTTAGAAAACGACGAAGTACTAAAAGACTATTTCAAAACTTTGATACAAGCAAAACAGAACGAGCAATGAGAGAGTGGACATCCATCAAAGAGTACGAAGATATTCGATTTGAATTCTTCAATGGAATCGCCAAGATTACTATAAATCGGCCGGAGGTATACAATGCATTCCGTCCTGAGACGAATATAGAAATGATAGATGCGATGGAGACCTGTCGCGAACGAGGTGATATAGGAGTCGTAGTTTTTACAGGGGAAGGAGATAAAGCGTTTTGTTCTGGTGGCGACCAAAATGTCAAAGGTGTTGGCGGTTACATTGGTGAAGATGGTGTCCCTCGTTTGAATGTTTTGGACTTACAAAAACTGATTCGCTCGATTCCAAAACCGGTAATAGCCATGGTGAATGGATATGCGATTGGTGGCGGTCACGTGCTTCATGTTGTTTGTGATCTTACGATTGCCTCGGACAATGCTCGATTTGGTCAAACGGGACCTAAAGTTGGTAGTTTTGATGCGGGCTTTGGAAGTTCTTATCTAGCGCGTCACGTTGGACAAAAGAAAGCTAGAGAGATTTGGTTCCTTTGCGAGCAGTATACCGCGGAGGAAGCTGAAAAAATGGGCATGGTGAACAAAGTTGTGCCTTTGAGTGACTTGGAAAATGAAACTGTTCGCTGGTGTGAAACCATCATGAAAAGAAGCCCAATGGCTTTGAGGATGATCAAGCGTGGTTTAAATGCCGAGTTGGATGGTCAGCGAGGATTGATGGAGTTTGCAGGAGATGCTACTTTAATGTACTATCTAATGGAAGAGGCTCAGGAGGGAAAAAATGCTTTTCTCGACAAGCGTGATCCTGATTTTCAGAAATATCCAAAATTCCCTTGATTACAGGGCATCAGCCTCAATTTGTTCTTCGATCCATTTCCCAGTATCACCGTAATTGGTGAAAGCCTTTGTTGAATGCTGCGGTTTGTTGTACCTAAAGGTGAAAATTCATTGAATTTTTGTGTGCGATTGAATTGACAATAAAAGCATCGGCTGCAACGGCTTCTTGGCGTTTGATGCTGCTTAGCCACTCTCTGACGCCAGGATCTACAGTAGAACCAAAAACAGCCTCTACAATAAGGTAGTGCTTGCTTTCGTGCAATTGGCTGCGAACCCAATGAAATATCTCCAAGGTTTCTTTTAGGGACAAGTCTTCACCTTGAGTTACTTCAATGAAAACTATATTGGATTCTTCTATGGTAGTAACCGCCTTTTCTGTTTTGAGAACTGTTGGTTTCATCTCTATAAAAAACTATATGAGAGGTTTATAAAAGCTACGATTATTTACATTTCCATACTTTTGATGCGAATTATGAAAAAAGTAACAGCTTGGCTCGAGGCGATGCGTCTACGAACACTTCCATTGGCCATGGCCTCCTCAATAACTGGAGCAGCATTAGCCTGGAAATACAGTTCCAATTTTACCGTCGTCTTTTTGTTGGTAATCCTTACAACTATATTGCTTCAAATCTTGTCCAATCTAGCCAATGATTACGGTGACTTCAAGAAAGGAACAGACAATGAAGACCGCATCGGACCAGAGCGAGCGATGCAGAAAAAAGACATCAGCGCGTTTGAGATGAAGCGTGCTTTGATTGTTGTAACTGTCCTAACCCTTATCAGTGGAATAAGTTTGCTCAGTGTTTCCTTTGAGAACATCCTCACCAATATGTGGTTTTGGATCATGTTAGCAATTGGCCTGGGAGCCATTTGGGCTGCTTTAAGCTATACGATGGGAGAGAAAGCTTATGGTTACTCAGGATTTGGAGACATATTCGTTTTCCTTTTCTTCGGACTAGTGGGTGTGCTAGGGAGCTTCTTCCTTTTTGTTCAATATTTTTTCGTCATCAACCTACTTCCGGCTGCAGCCATTGGGTTATTTGCGACAGCTGTTTTGAACCTGAACAATATGCGGGACCATAAGAATGACGCAGCCTGCGGAAAAAAGACCTTGGTAGTAAAAATGGGAATTGAGAATGCAAAGACTTATCACGCTGGCTTGCTTCTTGCTGGGTGGGCCTGTGCGACGGGTTATTTTGTGCATGACTTCCACAACGTTGTTCAACTAATTATTTTCATCCCCGCAGTACTTTTTGTGAAAAACCTCAAACAAGTCTTTGATTTTGAAGACGAAGCAGATTTGGATCCAGAGCTAAAAAAAATAGCGCTTGGCACCTTTGCTTTTTCTATTCTATTCTTCATTTCTCAGGTGTTAGTATAGCCCGTTAACCAATCTCGAGCTGCTTCCAAACTCGCCTTAATGCACATTCACTATATTTGCCAGACCTGACTAAACCAACAACCGAATGAAGTCATCTCGGATTGCTGGCCTCGATTTGGCTAATGCTTTAGCTCTTCCTGGCCTATTCCTCACGAGCTATGTGCTCGGATTGACAAATGTTTTCACGAAAACACTTGTAATAGAGCACGATATTATTCGGGATGTTTGGGCATGCTTGTGTCTGTTCGTTTCTGGCATGTTGGTCACCATCACAATGCATGGTGCAAGAAAAAGAAGCCGAACAAAAAAGAAATTTTTCGTTCGAAAAGGAGTCGTTTTCATTATTATAGGTTTGTTGATTTCGCTTATTTGGCCAGTGAACCTATTCATTATCATGGGAATTCTATTTGCTACAGCGCCTTACCTGGCATTATTGAATTCGAACATTCTTAAATCTTTGATGTTCTTGGTTTTTATTTCCTCGGTATGCCTTTCTCAATTTGGAGAAATCAACTTAAGTCCTACTCTCCTTTCGGTCAAATTGCTAAGTCCGTCCACCATAATTAATTATATCAGTAACATTGGGATCACCGGATACTACGCCTTGATTCCGTGGAGCGGTTTTTTTCTGGCAGGAATGATCTTCTCGCGCAATGACATCATGCAGAAAAGAACCTTTCGATTCAACAACCTTGGGGGCCTTATTGGATTGATCTTGGGAATTGTTGTTCACGAAATGTGGGCGGATATCAATCCACCAGTTCACCTGTCTACCGCGACCACCAGTTTACCATATAAGCTAATTCTAATCGTTGAAACTCCGGCATTTGTTATTTTGGGCACTTCCATGTGCGTGCTAATTGTTAACCAGTTGATCCACATTGGTTCGAAATTCAGAAACAACGGTATCATCAAAACCATAGCCCAAATTGGTTCAATGAAACAGAGTTTGTACCTCGCGCATTTGATCATTGGATGTGTCTTGGTTATTGGCTTAAATAGCAATATATTCAATTCATATAGAGTTGTTTTAGTTGTTTTCGGAGGGGTGACTATAATTCTTTTTGCACTGTCCATATTGTGGAATAAGCGTTATAAATTGGGACCTGTAGAATGGGCAATCCAAAGACTTTCCAGTAAACATGAAAAATATTAAGGCAGAGGTACGTACACATCGATTGAACTTTATTCAGCCAGCGACCACAAGTCGCGACACCCTTAGGGTCAAGCAAGTTTGGTATGTCAAAATACTCAACGGCGATGATCCCAGTCAATATGGTATTGGGGAGATAGCCCCAATTTTAGGATTAAGTATTGAATCGGAAAAAGAGATTGATTACGCCATCAACAGTATACTAGACGGTCATCTTGATCCAGAAATGCACCATACTACCCCATCAGTGCGAATGGGTCTTGAGATGGCTTTAGCCGATTACAATTCAACTACTGATCAAATGTATTTCGAATCAGCATTTGCCAGCGGCTTAAAAGAACAACTCATAAACGGGCTGGTATGGATGGGCGATGCTCAGTATATGTTGGATCAAGTAACCTCCAAACTTGAATTGGGTTTTTCCACTCTAAAGCTCAAAATAGGCACCCTAGATTTTAAGACTGAACTTGACATTCTTCGTTCTATTCGTTCAAAACATAGCGCTGAACAGATCACTATAAGAGTGGACGCAAATGGAGCGTTTGGGAAAGACGCTGCCGAGAAACTCAAGTTGTTATCTGAATTCGACCTGCACAGCATAGAGCAGCCAATTCCTGCGGGAAATTGGAAAGACATGGCTCAACTTTGCCAGGATTCTCCTTTGGATATTGCTCTAGACGAAGAACTTATAGGCATACACGAAACCGACCAAAAAAAGAGATTACTTGAAACTATACGCCCTCAGTATATAGTACTGAAACCGAGTATATTAGGAGGCTTTTCCTCATGTAATGAATGGATTGATCTCGCCAACAGGCAAGGTTGTTCTTGGTGGGCAACATCTGCTCTTGAATCGAATTTAGGATTGAATGCAATTGCTCAATGGGTAGCAACAAAGGACAACGCTCTTCCGCAAGGTTTAGGTACGGGTCAATTATTTAGGAATAACACTCCTTCGAGACTTGAGTTGAGCGGCGAAAAACTCTCACATCAACCGAACAAATCGATCGATTTCAATTCATTTTGGCATGGCCTGGATACATTATAACAATCAGAGATTTGACCATAGTGATTGGCGCGAACTTGTAGAAAAATTAAGAGGAGGCCACGACTGGGAAATCGAAGTTGCACGAACCATCAACCAATGGCAGAGCAAATTGAATCCATTGGTCGCCCAAACCTCTGGCTCGACAGGTGAACCAAAAGAAATTCACCTTCAACGCGATTCTGTGCAAGCAAGCGCACAATTGACCCATGTAACTTTCGGTTTAAAACCTGAAATCACTGCGCTCTTTTGTCTGCCAGCAAAATTCATCGCGGGCAAAATGATGATAATTCGAGCCTTGGTTAATGAGTGGAATCTTGTAATAGCTCATCCCAGCGCCGAAGCATTGAAAGGAATACAGGGTAAAATAGACTTTGCAGCCATGACTCCTTATCAAGTAGAGCAATCGCTTATTCGCTTTCCAGCTGCTTTTGAGACAATAGACACCCTTATTGTTGGTGGGGCTTCTATTCCGCAAACTTTAGAGCAGCAGTTGGTCAAATCACATCCACAGTGTTTTGCCACATATGGAATGACAGAGACTATAACGCACATAGCGATTAGGGCCCTCAATGGACCAAGCCGGAGAGACTATTTTTCCGCTTTGCAAGGAGTTGAGCTTACCCAGGATCAAGATGATTGCATAATAATCAAGGCGAAGCACTTGGGTAATGAGGAGATCGTTACGAATGATATTGCGGCATTTAACGATCAAGGGGGGTTCATACTGCTTGGGCGACGAGACAATGTTATAAATAGCGGAGGAATTAAATTACATCCCGAACATATCGAACAGAAAATCGCTGGTTTACTATTGAGGCGATACTATATAAGCTCCATACTCAACCCTCAATTTGGAGAACGTCCCGTATTGATCATTGAAGGTGAGGCTCTGGAGGAACAAGCTGAGGACGCCCTTTTCGAAACGTTTGCATCAGAACTTACATCTATCGAAATGCCCATAAGAATTGAATACATCGATCAATTCGAGCAAACGGCAACAGGAAAAATCAAAAGAAGAAAAGCATGAAAAAGATTGTCTTTGCGACCAACAATGAAAACAAGGTTCGAGAAATCTCTGGGCTCTTGGGCGAACAGTATGAAGTATTGACGCTTGCGCAAATAGGTTGTATTGAAGAACTTGAAGAGACTTCAGATACTTTGGAAGGCAATGCTCGACAAAAAGCGGAGTACGTCACAAAGAAATATAAAGTGGATTGTTTTGCAGATGACACTGGGCTAGAAATAGAAACCCTGAATGGCGAACCAGGAGTGTATTCGGCAAGATATGCTGGGAGTGATCGCAGTTCCGAGGACAATATGGCAAAAGTCCTGGATGGTCTTTCGAACAAAGAAAATCGCGATGCCCAGTTCAGAACAGCCATTTGCCTTGTGCTAAATAATGAATCTTATATTTTCGAAGGAATTGCCAAGGGTCAGATAACTGAAGACAAATCAGGAAAAGATGGATTCGGGTATGACCCCATTTTTCAACCAAAAGGCTTCGAACTTACATTTGCTGAAATGACTAGGTCGGAAAAGAACGAAATAAGTCATCGCGGTATGGCCGTCAGGAAAATGGTGGCTTGGCTCAGAGAACAGGAATAGACTTGCGAAACAAATATTCAATCAGCCCTATAGAATACGGGGAATTGAAAATAATTTGAATTTATTTACGGTTTGTCCAACCTTTGCAATTTTTGGTGCGTCTTTAAGCATATAGCGCTACCAATAATTGAATCAAACCAAGCAAGAAAACATAAAATTATGCAGAAAATTAAACTATTAATGCTGTTCATGATCTTTGCCGGCTCGATGCTAGCCCAGCAAGATACATCGCTCGTATACGTGCACGGCAACGTTTATAATTTAGGCGAAAACACAGTGATCGTAGATGTTGTGCTCAGCGATGGCCAATCGGCATCAGCATTGACATGGGGAAGTGGATACTACTTCGTGGAATTCGAATTTTCGGAAAACGGGACAATTGCAACTTCTTCTACTACCAATTGTGAAGGTGACATTGTAAGCAATTCTGGTCAAGTAGAATTCTTCGGTTCAGTTCAGCTAGACCTCAACTACTGTGGGAATGAAATTCTCGGCGGTTGCATGGACACGGCAGCGAATAACTACGATGAGAATGCCACTTACGATGATGGATCTTGCGACTACTGTGACAACACAGATGCAGTCCTATATGTATGTACATTCTCAAATGGTGCTGATGTTGGCATACAAATTCTCGGAGATGGAGAAGTTGTATTTGAACAATATGGCTTTAACAATGGAGAGATCGCTTACATTCCAATTTGTTTAGAGGACAGCCTTTGCTACGAAGTGAAAATGAGTAACTCGCAAAGCACAGGCTGGTACGGAGGATATTACTGGATTCAGGTAAATGGCTTTGAGATCGCCAATGAATTTCTAGATGCAGACCTTGCGACTGAGATGGATACCTTCAGTGTTTACGGAGATGTATGTCCTTCAGCGGGATGCACAAACCCAGACGCATTGAACTATGATTCGGAAGCAGAAGTTGACGATGGATCATGTATCATAATGGAAGACTGCGATGGTACCCTGGTGATCATTGAGATAGAAACTGGAGAATTTGCTGAAGAAATGAGCTGGTACATTACCAATTCAGATTCGGCTAACGTGCTTTATAGTCAACTTTATCAAGAAGACAACAGCATTTACTACGACTACGCTTGTTTGGAAGATGGTTGTTACCAATTGCACATGTTTGACGGATTCGGAGACGGCTGGAATGGTGGTAACATAAGCGTTTCTGCCAATGGAGTTGAAATAGCATTCGGACAAATAGTAACTGGGAACTATGTTCAAGTAGTATTTGGAATCAACAGTGAATGTGACGAAGTTATAGGCGGATGTACTGATCCTTCAGCTGAGAACTACAACTCTGAGGCAACTTATGAAGACGGCTCATGTACTTACATCTTCGAATGTAACTGTACAGAAGAATACGATCCTGTTTGTGCCTTGACTTATGACATTTTCTCAGGAGATTCTATCGCATATACTTTCGCCAATGCTTGTTGGGCTGAATGTTCAGGAGCTTTGATTTTATTCGACGGGCCTTGTGATCCAGTAGATATATACGGTTGCACTGATACAGCTGCATTGAACTACAACGGCAATGCAACTATAGATGATGGTTCATGTGTTTACGCTGAAGACTGTGATGACAACTTAGTAGTATTTACAATGGCTACAGGTCAATACGGTTACGAAATCGGCTGGACAATCGGAACAGATTCCTTGTACTTTGGAGGCTACAGTGACAACAGTATTACTGAGCATACGCTTTGTATGGAAGACGGCTGCCATGACATCTATATGATGGATTCATTTGGTGACGGTTGGAACGGAGCTATTTTGACCATAGAAGTGAATGGTGCAGTCTACACAACTACACTCTCATCTGGATCCGGAGGAGCATTTACTTTCGGAGTCAATACGGATGACTGTATTCCTGCAGATGTTTATGGTTGCATTGATCCTGAAGCATTGAATTACAATTCCCTTGCGACGATGGACGATGGTTCATGTTTTTATGAGAACGGATGCAACTGTACGGAAGAATACGACCCTGTATGTGCCTGGACTTATGACATTTTCTCAGGAGATTCTATCGTATATACCTTCACCAATTCTTGTTGGGCTGAATGTTCAGGAGCTTTGATTGCATTCGACGGTCCTTGTGATCCATTAGATGTATACGGTTGCACAGATCCTATGGCATTGAATTACAATTTCCTTGCAACGATGGACGATGGCTCTTGCTATTATGACAATGACTCAACTTTTTGCGCAGCGAACTTCTATATGTTCCCTGACTCAATGGGAAACAACACAATTTGGGCAATCAACTTTTCGACGGGAGAAAATCTAGACTACTTATGGGACTTCGGTGACGGTGCAACTAGCACAGATCCATTTCCAATGCATACGTACGATGAGGATGGTCCTTACCTTATATGTTTGACCATTGAATCGATAGTCGGTAATATGGTTGTTTGTGAGGATACATACTGTGACTCTGTTGGGGCATTCATGTTCCCAGGCCTAGTTGGCGATGGAGTTGGATTTGCCCCTATAGACGGATTCACTATTAACGTTATTCAAGACATTGCAGATTCTGTTGAGGAGCTGTCAAATGTTCAAAATGTTCAGGTTTATCCGAACCCTGCGAACAACGAGGTATCAATCTCAATGGACGCCAATAGATCAGAGACATTGCAGGTAAAACTGTACTCTATTAATGGTCAGCAAATAAGCGCTGAGCAATGGACTATTTCTTCTGGAAACTCAAGTAAGCAGTTTGACCTAGAAGGTTTAGATTCTGGAATTTATATGATCTCGATTTCTGGAGAGCATACACAAATCCAGGAGCGAATTATCAAATTATAACTACCATTACAAACACGGCAACCCATGTGGTTGCCGTGTTTTTTTTACATGAAAATAACCGACACACTACTTGCCACGTGCTCAAAAGGGGATCGCCGATCCCAACATGAGCTGTACAAGGTTTCTTATGGGACCTTGATAAGTGTGGCCATGCGGTACCATAAAAACGAAGAAGATGGAGTGGCACTTGTCAACCAAGCTTTTTTAAAAATCTTGAACGGATTAGAACAATTTTTAAATAATAATCCCGCTAATAAATATCCGTTCTGGAGCAAAAGAATAATGATCAACACTGTCATAGACGACCATCGAAAGAACAAGAAACACAAAGAGTTGAGCACTCCAGTGGATTTTGCTGAAGCGGTCAATCATGAAGGAGTTGATTGGAATGAAGCGGATGAACGCTTCAGTGCTGAGGATTTGTTATTGATGCTTGATGTATTGTCGGACTTGCGACGGAATGTATTTAATCTCTGCGCAATTGACGGCTACACGCACAAAGAAGTTGCCACAATGTTGAAGATTACAGAAGGCAATTCTAAATGGCATTTATCGATTGCGAGATCGATATTACAAGAGCAAGTTCAAAAAGTACTGGGGATTCAAAAAACTGCAACACTGAAATGAGTGAGCATAATTTAGATAAGATGTTTCGCGAGAAACTAGGGGATCATCAGGCTGCATATAACGCAGCTTCATGGGCCGCGGCGGAATCCATGATTCAAGGTAAGTCCTCCAAAGGGGGATTTTGGCTCCTTGGGCTGCTGGGGATTTTATTGTGCGGTGCTGCTTTATGCGGCGTATACAATTTCCAAGCCTCAACCGAGGATTCAATCGCCATTTCTGCTCAATACAATGTGCTATTAACTTCGCGCTTCCAAGAAATGGAGCTAAGAACAAGCACACTTCAAAATTCAAACTCAACATTGGCTATGCTCGAGCCTTCGATAAATGATGAAATAAAAGACTTACAAGTGAATGATACGTCGGATGAAAAGCAACTCGCACAAGCTCTTACATCTGAAAAATCACAAATAGAATCTGAAATAGGATTTAGCGCAAGCGCAAACGACCTACCTGGTAAAGTGGGAAAAACTGAATCCAAAGTAAAAGCAGAAGTACCATTCGCTAGTTCTGCTTCTGACAGCAGCGGTTACGTTTACGTTGCGAGGAACAGCAGCACGGCAAATAATGCCCCGACTCAAAACACCAGTTCACCGAAAGACAACATCCTGAATAGCGAACTCCAAGCCCCAATAACTGGAAAAAATGAAACTGCGGCTAAAAATGACATCCATCCAGAAGCTCCGGTGAAGACAACAAATCACACCGTGGATTATACTGAAGAAGAGGACAAATCACAGAATAGATCACACATAGAAACTAGTAATGAATCTGTTAATTCTTCTAATCAAACCTCAGGAATCACCGCACTTATTTCCCTTCCTCCAACATTAGCACTTTATGACCTTCAATCCGCAAGTTTCAATGCTTCTCTCCTTCCGGTAGATAAGTACAGCCCTAGTTTTTGGGAAATTAAATTCCATACCGGATACGGATACAATGCGAGGTCCCTTAAGCCATTGGAAGAAGGCCTCGAAGGATATACCGCACTGCGAGACAAGGAAGAAACAATTGGATGGTCGCCAGAAATTGGCTTTGAAGCTATATATGAGCCGGGCCGCTTGAACTATTCAATAGGTTTAAATTGGTACTCTATTGGAGAGACCAACAACTACTCCCCTGCTACCAGTTATGTCACTGCTTTAGATTCTTCATCAATCAACACTTCAATCGAAACCAGTTACTTCGGCCTAGATAGTTTATGGATACAAGAGAACGATTCTGGTGGTTTTTTTGGATACTGGGAAGTATTTATCACCGAAGAATTGAGCAACGAATCTTTAGTATTGTATTCACTTGACAGCATTTTGACAAGTATTGAGACGCCTGTTGATCCAGTCAACGAGAGAACCACCTTTCAATACATAGAGATTCCACTTTCAATCGGGTATGAGTTTGAAAAAGGACCATGGTCCCTTGGTTTGAGAACTGGTATTTCAGCTGGCTTGTTGGTGAGCACGAAAGGGCAATATATAGACACAGATAGTCAATCGGCCATAGTCAAGCAAGACATCAGCCGACGTTGGATATGGAACTATCAGGCTAGAATAGCACTGGGTTATGCATTGAACGACAAGACTCGTTTGTATCTAGAGCCAGTGTTCAAGACCACTCTCAACTCGATAGTAAACCGAACAGACTTCTCCCAAAAGTACAGTACCTATGGCCTTAGGCTTGGGCTTGGATTCAAGTTCTAAACGTCAACAAAGAGAGCTTAAAAAAATGCGTCTTCGAATAAAATCCCGTCGTGCAAGATTTTGCTAACTTGCGCCACTCAAAATTATGGCCTCTATGCGTACTTATTTGGATTTTGAAGAACCAATCAAAGAGCTCCACGAGCAACTTGAAAAGACTAAGGAAATTCAGGAAAAAAGCCAGGTAGATGTGAAAACATTGACTGCTGATCTTGAAGAAAAAATCAAAAAAACAACCAAAGAAATCTTTGCGGCTCTCACGCCATGGCAAAGAGTTCAATTGTCACGTCACCCTCAGCGTCCTTATACTCTAGGGTATATTGAGGCGATGACAAATAATGAATTCATCGAACTTCACGGCGACCGTAACTTTGGTGACGACCACGCTATGGTGGGTGGATTGGGCATGGTCAATGGACGTAGCGTTATGTTTATTGGTCAGCAAAAAGGGATCAATACAAAAATGCGTCAGTACCGTAATTTCGGCATGGCCAATCCTGAAGGATACCGTAAAGCCTTGCGATTGATGAAGATGGCAGAGAAATTCGGCATTCCAGTTGTTTCTTTGATCGACACACCAGGGGCATATCCTGGTTTGGAAGCTGAGGAGCGAGGACAAGGAGAGGCAATCGCGAGGAACTTGATGGAAATGGTCAAGTTGCGTGTACCGGTTATTTGTGTGATTATTGGTGAAGGAGCTTCAGGCGGAGCTTTGGGAATAGGTATAGGTGATCAAGTACTGATGCTCGAGAACTCTTGGTACAGCGTTATTTCACCTGAGAATTGCTCGACAATACTTTGGCGTAACTGGGATCATAAGATCGAGGCAGCCGATGCTTTGAAACTGACATCAGAAGACATGCTCAGGAACAAACTTATTGATGGCGTAATTCAAGAACCTCTTGGCGGAGCGCACGCAGATGCTGAAGGGATGTTTGCTATATTGAAAGGTGAATTAACTGATCGCATCGATGCTTTAGAGAAGTTGGACCCTGAAAAGCGAATTAAGAGCCGAATTAAGAAATTCAGCTCAATGGGCGAATTTCAATAACGGTTTTTGAGCATTTAAACTTGCGATAAGCTCTTCTAAGAAGCCAATTTTGCAATTACTTTATATAGTTCAATTTCGTGCAGACATAAATCTGTTGAACTACGAATTTTTGAACACCATGATTGAAACATCTATAAACACAGGCATTTCCATCGATTAACACCTCTGATTTTATGATGCAAATATCTAGAAACAAAGGTTCTCAATAAGTGACTTAAAAAAAGTATCTCTTCTAGAGTACGATTGTGCCTTGAATTTTCTGTTTTTCGAAAACAAATTTTAGCTTTGCAGCGAATATATCTTACCGTACATACGGACTATAAATCTATTAGAATGAAAACAAAAAACCTGGTAATCTACGCGTTCACGGCATTGGCCTTGGTGCTCATGCAAGGATGTGGTGGCTTAGGTAAAATGGACAAGCTAAAAGAAGAGCTTAATGCTAAGGTCGAGCCAGACCCGCTAATCGTAAGAGGTGACAGCGTTGAAATCAATTTATCGGGCAAGTTTCCTGAGAAGTATTTCCACAAAAAAGTTATTGTTGAAGCTACTCCAGCGTTAACGTTTGAAGGTGGTGAGACATTATTTACTATGCAAGGATACCAAGGTGAAGATGCTGCCGGCAACTATGAGGTAATTCCTTATGACGCAGGTAAGAGCTTCTCTTATACTGATAAGATCGCTTATACTCCAGCAATGGCGGAAAGCAATTTGGAGTTGCGTATCAAAGGTTCTAAAGGAAGCAAAGAGCAATCTTTCGATCCTATTGTTTTGGCGCCAGGTATCATTACTACTCCTTACTTGATTCAGGATGATGACAAGCCAACTATGTCTACTGACAGTTTCCAAAGAACTTTGTCTAAGACGAAGGAAGCTGTTGTTAATTTCAACTACAATGCATCTAATGTGCGTTCTGTTGAGTTGAAAGACGATGATATCAAAGCTTTAAAAGCTTTCATAATGGAATGTGCAGATTCTGATTCTTTGGTTCTTACAGGAACCAGTGTTGAAGCTTATGCTTCTCCTGAGGGTGAGATCACTTTGAATGAAGATCTAGCTCTAGAGCGCTCGCAAGCTGCCAATAAGATTGTTGCCAACTTGATTAAGAAGGCAAAATTGGAAGTTGCAGCTGAAGGCTTTTATGTTGATTCACCAAAAGGTGAAGACTGGGAAGGTTTCAAAGAGCAGATGGAAGCTTCTTCTATTGAAGACAAGAATCTGATTCTACGTGTTCTTGAGATGTACACAGACAAGAACAAGCGTGAGCAGGAGATTAAGAATATCGCTAAGACCTACAAGTCGATCGAAAAGGACATCTTGCCTTCATTGCGTCGTTCACAGGTTACTTTGAAGTACAATGTTGAAGGATACACTGATGAGGAACTAATCGTTCTTTGTAAGTCTAATCCAGAAACTTTGACTGTAGAGGAGATTCTATTTTCGGCTACTTTGTTTGAAGGTATGAATGACAAGTTGGAGATATACGAGAACGCTGAGCGTCTTTTCCCAGCTGACTATAGAGGAATCAACAACGTTGGTTATATCCTCTTCATGCAAAATAAGAAGGAAGAAGCTAAGTCACAATTCGAAAAAGCTTATGCTGTTTCTGAAAAGGCTGAGGTTGCTAACAACTTAGGTATTTGTGCTCGCCTTGATGGTGATCGCGATGGTGCTTTGGGCTATTTCGCTGCTGCTTCAGGAGCTGGAGATGCTGTTGCCTATAACAAAGGTCTTGTAAAGATTCAGCAAGGAGATTATAGCTCTGCTGTTTCAAACATGGGAAGCAACAGCACGTTCAACGTAGCACTTGCGAAAGTATTGAATGGTGACAACACTGGCGCGAAAGCAGCTATGGACAACAGTGGTGACGATTCAGCAATGGCAATGTATCTTAAAGCTATCATCGCTGCCCGCACAGGGTCAGGAGCTGACGTACTTAAGAACTTGAACGATGCCATTGCAAAAGATGGTTCGTTGAAAGACAAAGCAATGAAAGATCTTGAGTTTCGCGATTTCCAAGCGCAATTCAACTTCTAGAACATAAGATTCTCAAAAGAGGGCTGCTCATTGAGCGGCCCTTTTTTATGCCTATAACTTTTCCATATTGTTATAATTCTGCAACAATATGTGAGCGTATTGGGATGGCTTTTTCATTACTGCGAACTACCTTTGACTTTAACAACAGCAACCGCAAATGAGACTCTCCCTTTTGTTCTTCTCAATGTCTTCCCTGCTCCTCTTCGGATGTATAGGAGATGACTACATAGATGATTTCGTAAGCCCTGGAGTTCGAATCACCAATCCTGCTGACACATTGGCTCTGGGATCTACCTATCAATTCGAAGCGACTTTCTTTGACGGAGTTGGTCTGCCCCAGGAGAATACACTTATTTGGACGTCTTCGGAAGAAACTATCATTTCGATTTCAGATGACGGCCTTGCTGAGGCATTACTCGACGGTGAATCGCTCATAACAGTAGCCGTTTCAGATAATCCATCTGTTTCTAGTTCCAAACTGATTGCGACAGGATTGAACACCGTACTACCAGCGCAAGAAAGGACAGCGTCTGTGGCTTCGACCAGCAGCTATGCGCTGGAAGGTGATTGTATTCTTCATTTTGAAGGAACTCAACTAGTTCTTGAATTCGAGTCAAATTTCAGCACATCAGACGAACTCCCTGGTTTGTTCGTCTACCTCTCCAACAATCCCAACTCCATAGTGGGAGCTTATGAAATTGCCCCTGTAACCACATTCAACGGCGCTCATTCCTATGACATTCCAAGTTCAATTGGACTCTATGACTATAATCACGTGCTATTCTTTTGTGCTCCATTCAATGTTAAGGTTGGAGTAGGATCACTTTCAAATTAATATACGCCATGACTACATTCAAAACATACATTCTTTGTCTGCTCGCTTCATGCGCGTTTTACTCGGCAATTGCTGGAGGCGGATGGCCGCAACCCAGAGGAAAAGGATACTTCAAACTATACGAATCTTGGATAACTGCAGATCAACATTTCACCAATACTGGAATGATCGATCCCAATGTCACAACAGGTCTATACAATACAAATTTGTACGCCGAGTACGGCTTCACAAATAAGTTTACGGGCATTGTTCACATCCCCCTATTCAGTCGAGCCACAGTCAACAATCTATTCTCTGAATCAAGTGGTGAGATTATCTCTGAAGGTGATGCTATCAATGGGCTAGGTGATGCTCAGATTGGATTTAAATATGGACTAACATCCGGCAAAAGAATCTCAGTAGCACCTTCTTTAACATTGGGAATTCCATTGGGTGTATCCGAGGGTGGTCGTGAAGGCAACTTGCAGACAGGTGACGGTGAATTCAATCAGATTATAAGGATTGATGCAGGAACAGGATTCAATTCATCGGGCAGATCACCAGTATACGTCAATGCGTATGCCGGATTCAATAACAGGACGAAAGGCTATTCTGATGAAGTAAGAATCGGACTTGAGGCAGGTATTTCCCTGAATGACAAGAAGCTTATAGGTATTATTCGACTCGATGTCGTTAAGTCATTGAAAAATGGAGTAGCCTCAGGGGAGATGCTAGCGACCAGTACATTTGCCAATAACACCGAGTTTTCTGGCATCGGAATGGAGTTGAACTATAAAGTTTCGAAAAGAATGGGGATTTCAGCGGGTGTTGCTGGAGCCTTTACGGGTAGAATTATTATGGCTGCTCCAGCTTGGACGGCTGGAATATTCTTTGAACTATAATCAGACTAGAGATCTAAAAGATCACTTTCTTCGAGCGACTTTTATAACGCTTGAACTTCTTACGTCTTGCGCCTTTTCTTCCGGGGCCATTGTCTTTCAATAAATACTGCGCTTTGATGGTAAGTAAC
>JBLHIB010000028.1:0-31653 GCA_047615865.1 Gammaproteobacteria bacterium | reverse complement strand
TGGGTGAAGAACAGCCAGACGGAGGTGATGTTGAGATTGGTCAGACAGTAAAGATTGGCTATGTTGATCAACGACATGCCGATATCGATCCTGAAAAGACGGTTTACGAAGTCCTCACAGGAGGCAATGACATCATTCAGATCGGAAACATGTCCATGAACTCACGTGCTTATGTGAGTCGATTTAACTTCAGTGGTTCTGATCAGCAGAAAAAATGTGGAGTTTTATCAGGTGGTGAAAGAAACCGATTACACTTGGCCATGACGCTCAAGACTGAAGCCAATGTGCTTTTACTTGATGAGCCTACCAATGATATCGACGTGAACACACTCCGTGCATTGGAGGAAGGCGTTGAAGGATTTGCTGGTTGTGCAGTAGTTATCTCCCACGATAGATGGTTCTTGGACAGAATATGTACGCATATACTAGCCTTTGAAGGAGATTCTCAAGTCCATTGGTTCGAAGGAACGTATTCGGAATACGAGGAGAACAAGAAAAAGCGATTGGGTGATTCTGGACCGCAAAGAATCAAGTACAAGAAACTTACTAAATAGGATTAAAAGCGCAGTTAGAATTCGGATTCATTTCTTGCTGCGCTTTTAATTTGGTTTGTCGACCTCTTTCTTACTGGTGCTAATTCCTAGTCGGCCATAAATTGGACACCGATTTAAAACACTGGAAAGCACCAAGTATGACCCCAATGAGATAGTCAGGATGGCCCATATCCCAGTGACTGTTCGTGTAACAAATAACCCTGTTAGGATAAAAATCAGCACAACTCGAATGATTCGATCTATCGAGCCCATATTATTGTTCATAGTGTGAAGTTTATGCCCCAGAGGCAATGGCAGAGACCAAGAAGTGATTCAGTATTTGTAATCCAGTGAATCAAATCACTTAGATTAGTTCTTGCGAACTAGGTCAAGAAGAGCGCAAATTGATTTCCAATTGCGTGTAGTGGCTTGAGCTTTCAGTTTGCGCTCAATAAAACTGGTATTGAATTTAGTCTTACCATAACCACTTGGGCAATAGACGTAGACTAGATCATTTGTCACAATTGTTTCATCTGGAGAATAGTCCAGGGTTTCAAACTCCTTTACAAGTTCATGGTCTGCCTCGTATCTCAGGAAAGTTGCATGAAGAGCATCTTCATCTATTGTATCCCTTTCTAGATAAGGATTGTACTTCAAAGTCCTTTCCAATTTGGTCTCAGATAGTATCATAGCAGGCACTTCAAAGCCAAATCGCTCTTTAATGGCTGTTTCAATCATGGTTTCAAGATGTCGTTCATCTGCGAACTTGCTAGAGAAAACGACGTTTCCACTTTGGATATAAGTTTCCACCTTAGAATGACCGATTTGCTCGAAGAGCTGAACCAAATCGTCCATGAGAATCTTATTCTTTCCACCAACATTAATTCCTCGAAGGATTGCGACGTATTTAATCATGCGAGAACGAATATAATTTTTTTTCGAAAAAGGCCGAGGCTCAATGACGAAAAACTTAAGTCATGTTTCAGTATCTTGTTGAAAATCAAGTTCATCAAGCACGGAAAATACGTAAAAAAAAATAATTGGATTCAGTTTATGAAGGCCAGATAACCTTGTCATCATCGTCAATTTCAGCACTCCACTGAATTTCACGAAGCACGTCACCGTCCATCCAGAAATTAAGTCCAGTTTCGTTAGAAAAGTGAAGATCTTGTCCTGACTCCTCATCGAAGTTGCGGTCAATATTCATTTTGTCCAACTGAGAGAATGCAGCCTCTTTTGACAAACCGATAAGAGCAACGCCATCAATTTTGTACTCTTCCGAGCTCACAGCCATGGTAGTAAGTTTCCATTCCTCTGCTTCTTCAAAAGCAAAACTAACGTCAGCCTCATCATAATGCCATGATTCAACTTGGTTTCCAGGCTCATCGTCCTCGAATACGTCAACTTCAGCAGGATCACCCATAAGGCCAGCTACCTCTTCACGCGTCATTCCAAAGCGAATTTCGCCTAAACCAGTACCAGGAAGAATTTCAAGATGTTTCATTGTGTCGTTTTTTCAAGCTGCAAAGCTAATTCAATTAGCCGGTGAAATGCACGAAAGATGTCAATTTTTAACGGCATCAGTTCTATTTGCGAAAGCGCGACTTTAGATCGGGCCATTCATCTTTCAAAATACTGTAGTAAACAGTATCTCTTCGATGACCGTCAGACATCAAAATGTGACTTCTTAATATGCCTTCAAATTTGCCGCCGATTTTCTCAATAGCGCACCGGGACTGCGTGTTCCGAGCATCTGTCTTCAGCTCTAATCGTTCAAACTTAAGTTGGTCAAATACATATTCCATCAATACAAACTTGCAATTCCGGTTCAAACCACTCCTTTGAAATTTAGCACCTATCCATGTCCATCCAATTTCCAATCTCCGATTTTTATTAGAAACAAACGCCAAACTTGTGCTGCCCGCGTATGAATTGTTCGATTTGTCAAAAATCGAAAAAGCATAACGAGTCTCTGCCGTGCGAGCAAGCAGAGATTCGTTGAAGTAATCATTGAATTCAACTTCTGTACCGATCATTTTAGGCGAATACCTTAGAAGAGCTGGATTATTGATCGCAATATTCAGCAAACCAGGCCGAGAGTCTTCATCTAACACTTGAAGCCGAACCCGCGAATTCTCTAAAACTATATCTTTTTGAAAATCGAAATTCATTTTATTCTTTGGCAGAAATGTAAGAAGAAACAAAATATGGGAAACAATTGAAATACTCAAAGATCGAATGTTGATGGGTTCGTGATGATGTTTTCATTCATTGAATATACATTTGAACCGTGAAGCACTGTTTTCAATATTTTACCGCTATTTGTGCGCTCGTGGCATTGTCCTCGGCGTGCAGCCATTCTGCCAAAAGTGAATTCTATTTGGGTGGGATAATGATCAATGAAGCAGACCATGAGCGTTGGGTGAGCAGTTTGTCCGATGTAGGTATGAACACGGTTTCAACAACTGTTTACGCTCGACAAGGGATTTGGAATAGTGACAATATTTGGTGGAATGAAGAGGAGGTTGCCGTTGAAAGCGAAATTCGAACGGCCAAAGCAAAAGGGCTAAAGGTTGTCTTGATTTTACGTGTTTTATTGGATCACTATTTCGAGGAAAATAAATTCTTGTGGCACGGTATGATCATGCCTGAAAACGATTCGTTATTGGGTTTGTGGTTCGATCATTATTCGATTTTTGTTGAGAAATGGGCCGTCAAAGCCGAAGAGATGGGAGTCGACGCTTTGTGCATTGGCAGTGAATTGAGAGAGCTTTCTTCGACGCTTGAAGTGGATGGTTTGCCCCCGCTTTTAGAGTATTATTTCAACGAGGAAAAGCAGCGAGAATTCATCGATAAGAACATTCAATATGAAGAGCGACTGCGCGCAAATGACCTTTGGGTGAGGGGCTATGGTAACTACGATGACCTTGAGGTTTTTTTGGCTGATAAATCTGCGAAGAATAAGCTTTGGGCTGAATCTGTGGGCCGTGGGAAAGACAATGGGAGCTTGTCCGAGATCAATCGGACTGCAGAGATTAAGGATAGCTCCTGGCGCGAAATTATTGCGGATGCACGGGAAAGGTTTTCAGGTCGTATCTCTTATGCGGCAAATTTTGATAATTATGAGCATGTGGGATTTTGGGATGCTCTGGATTTCATAGGAGTGAATGCTTATTTTCCACTGCGTGAGATTGGAGAGGCTTTGGAGCCACAGATTCTATGTGACCGATGGAGCGACCATATGTCAAGCATGTCGGATTTTCAAAAGACCATTATAGGCCATTCTCTACCAGTCATTTTTACAGAGCTGGGATACATAAACAAAGAGGGATGTTCATTGGCTCCTTGGGAGGGTTTCGGATATTCGATTTTGAGTAAAGATAAAGTGGATTCTTTGATTGTCTGGGGGCGACAGGATGTCGATCTAAACGAGCGCGCAATGGCCTTGAGTGCTTTGCATGAAGCGTGTCAAAAAGATAGCTCATTTCACCTTCAAGGAATACTTTATTGGAAGCTGACTTCTGAAACCCGCTTGCTTCAATATGAGCCTTTTGGTCTGTCAATAAATTCAGATCAAAACGATCCCTTGCTGGAAGCATTGCAATTATTCTCTGAATAGTGGTATGGGTTCTCGAAATTGGTGCAACTTTATTGAGGAAATGGGGTGAAATGACGTATTGACCTCATTTACCTTTGGAAAGGCCATCATGTATTGCCCCGAATTGATGTGGGTTTCTTCCGCACAGATCAGCGCTTCAATCATAATAGCGGTATCCATGGTTTTGCGGGCTCGCTCAAAGGCAGAGACATAATATGGTTTAAGCTGAGTCGGCATTAAACTCTTGAACAACTTAGGCTCAGCCCAACACCAACCAAAAGTCGTTTTGCTCAGTTTCAGTTGAGGCAAAAAAGTCAAGACAAAGACAGAGAGTGATAGAGGTGCAAATAATTTTTACAAAAGTAATTTCAGGGATAAATAGCACTGCAATATAGCTCAAGGGGCATGACGACTTGTGTTTTGGCGATCTACACTTTGTCTTCAAGCTCACTCTTGTGGAAACCTTCGCAAGAAATTACTCATTCAAAGGGGCTGCGAAAAGCGAAGTAAATAAATGAGGATGACAGGAAGTGATTCAATTATATTTGTGCTTGTCATTCAACAATTTTATGAAAAAATCACTACTTTCTTCTCTTGTCATTCTGATGACATTTCCCGCTTGTTCGCAAACTTATGGTGAGCTAATTCAATTGGAACGGGATAGCATCAATAAGGTCTTTTCTGATTATGAACAAAGCATCCTAACCGATGAAGACTTAGAGGGTTTTTCGGGTGTGCACTTCTATGATGCCGATGCTAAGTTCCGGGTTGAGGCTAAGTTTAGGAAGAAGCTGTTTGGGAAAAAGTTTAAGATGATGACATCTACAAAGAGAACTCCAGTTTACAAACCATACGGAAAGTTGAAGTTCGAATTGGAAGGGAAAAAGTATCGTCTTACACTTTACCAGAATATGGAGCCTCGTTATATAGCTGCAGGAGAGGTTTATTTGTTTCTGCCGTTCACAGATATCACAAGCGGCGGAGAGTCATACGGGGGTGGACGTTATTTGGATTTTACTTTGGAAGAAATTGAGAATCCGATAATCGATTTCAATGTTTGCTACAATCCATATTGTGCCTACAATCACAAATACTCCTGTCCTATACCCCCCTTAGAAAATCATCTCGACACAGAAATTAGGGCCGGAGTCAAGAAATGGATAGACTAGTGGTCATTGCACGAAGCCGAACCAGAAAAATAGCAGTCTTGAGAGTCTCCAATAACGACACGTTTATTTTTAACTATCCCACCTGATTTAACAAATTTCACTATCTGTTTGATGTTATCAGTCATAGCTTCAATAGCAACTGAGTGTTTGGCACCACAGTGAAGAATAAACTGATAGTCTTTTCCCAATGAATCATATTTGTTGGCAATAGATTCAGGGCCATGGAGCAGAAGAGCTCCTGCGCGGTCTTCGGGGCAATAATGGTGAATAGCCGTCCCAAGCGGGACAAGGGCATCACAAGATCCATGTATCAATAGTCCTGGTATAGCATTGGAAGTATTTATCTTGTTCAAGTCTGTAGCAGCTCCTGCCAATGAGATATATCCGCTGAATGAAAAATCAGCAGGTAATTCATCCCCACCGGGTTCATGTTTGCCAAAAAGTTCAAAAAGCAATGCTTCAGCTCCAGCACTTGATCCACAAAGCCACATGTCTGAAGAGGAAATCCCTATCCTTCCAGCATTGCTCAAAAGCCAATTGGTGGCACGTCGAATATCTCTTGCTGCATATCCAAAGGCCATTAATTTGTTGGCCGAAGTTTGATCACAGTGAAACTTCTGACCTAGGAGTGGCTTTGAATAGTCAATAGAGACAACGTCAATTCCGCTCGCGTTGAGTTGCTTGAAAAATGAGCTGTACAATTTGTGTTTCTTACTTCCACCTATGAAACCTCCGCCGTGCACGAAAATAATTAGTGGAGCAGAATCAGAAAGGGACTTATAGATATCTAACTCCAGAGAGGTCTCATTTACATGATAATATGAATGACTGCTTGTTTGAGCTGTCAAGCTAGAGACGATAACTAGCAGTAAAAAGCTTAAAACATTTGATTTCATCATGTTCCACGGCGTTATTTCCGAAGTGATTTATTTACCTTTACGAAGGTACGATTGGTTATCAATAGTTACGCCAAAACATTTCGAGCTAAAAAACTGATAAATGGACCATGTCTCCGCATCCGTTTCGTTCTTAAAAATCGAAGAAATTGAATTTCCATTGTTCTTAGTGAATTTCTCTGATGGAGTGCGAATGGATTATAGTAAAGTGGAGAAGACTAGAAAAGCATACGCAGAGCTTAGTAAAAATGTTAAATTGAGGCTAATTGTTGATTTGATAGGTGTAAAACAAGTCGATGAAGATTCAAGGAAAGCTTTAACTGATAGGGATATGGAAGATCGAATCGAAGTGATAGCCATATTGGTGAGGGACCTAATAAGCAGGATGATAGAAAATGTTTTAGTTGGCTTGAACAAAGCAAGCGTCCCCCTCAAACTATTTTCCGATTTCGATTCTGCAAAGAACTGGATTAAAGAGTAAACTAACTAACGATTGAACATGGGATCAACTCTTAACAAAAAGGAGTTTAAATTGCAGGAAATACACCTTGCGATTTCGCAATTAGTAGCGGGCAATTTTCAATATCGAATTTTGCAGACAGAAGATGGAGAGGATTCTGATTCGGTTCTGCTCGGACTTAATAAGTTGGCCGAAGAACTGGATTCTCAGCAAGAACTCAAGGAAGAAGTATCCAAACAAATTCAAGAAAACGAAGAATCTCTCCGCATGATGTTTGATGCGATGGATGATGATTTGGCGCTTATTGACTTCAAGACCAATCGAATAACCATGTGCAATAAGCAGTTTGAAGAGAAACTGTTGAACATAGATAGTCTTTTTACCAAGAGTGCGGTTCAAAGTATGGATTTTGATTTGGTACTTGAACGTATATTGGAACTCTGCAGTGACAGCAAAGATAAAGTGCTCGAAATGATTGCGGATACTCTTGATAGCATGAAGCCAAGCAGCATGTTCTTAACGCCAGATATTGATGGAGAAAAAAAATATTTCGAACTGTCGTTGCATCCTGTTCAGCCGGGCGAAGGGCAGCGCTTATTATGGATATGCAAAAATTTTACTGAGCATAATAATGCGATAGAGAAACTCCAAATCAGCGAGCAAAACCTAAATCAAGCTGAGAAAATATCTCATATTGGTCATTGGACTTTAGATACTAAAACAGGCGAGATTATTTGGTCTGATGAATTGTGTCGAATTTTCGGTGTAGATACAGACGTTAACCCCAGTTTTGAGGAATATATAGCCTTGATTCATCCGGAAGATCGCGAAAAGATCACCACGGTAATTAGCAATTGCAAGTCCGATTTGGGCACTTTTGAAGTGCGACACCGTCTTTTGACAGCAAATAAAGAAACCAGGCACATTAAGTGCAAGGGGGGCTGCGTGGTTGACGAATCGGGTGAATTAATAAAAATGTTGGGCACTTCTTATGATATCAGCGACAAGGAGGAACTGGATGAAAAAGCTCGTGTTAGTGAAGCTAGAATGAGAGAGACACAAAGGATGGCTAAAATGGGGGACTGGAGCTGGCATACCAATGATGATAGCGGAGAATGGAGTGATGTTATCTATGAGATTCATAAATTAAATCCAGAAGATGGACCTCTTGGACTTGAAGAATACCTTAAAATGGTGCATCCCGAGGACACCGCTGCATTTACTGATTATCTGACTGTTCTCGGTAATTCCTTGAAGACAAAAGAGCATATATTTCGTGTTTACGATTCAGAGGGTCAAGTCAAATATATTCGGATGATAGCAAATAGGCGTGGTGATGATTCGAATATAATTCTTGCCGGCACAATTCAAGACATAACCACGATCAAGATTGCTCAGGAAAGGATTCGCGAATCTGAGGAGCGCTTGGAACTTGCATTGAACGCATCAAATACGGGTATCTTTGAATTTATTTTTTCTGAAAAAGACCTTTATTGGGATGAAATTGCTAAAAATATATTTGGATATTCTGATGAAGAAAAAGAGAGCCCTTATGATTTTATGCTACGGGTTTCTGAAGAAGGAGATAGAGTAAGAATCAAACAGACTTTTGAGGATATGGAAGGTGTTATGCGCCGAGGAAATTACAGCGATAGTTATATTATTACTGTAAAAGGCTCTAGCAGGCATATAACGACAACAGGCGTGATCCTTCGCGATGGGAGTGGAAATCCTAAAAGAATGGTAGGCACTATTCGGGACATTACGCTGCAGGTCATACATGATCGGTTGATTCGTGATATGAATACCCAACTGGAAAAGACAAATAGAAATCTAAAACTGACCAACACCCATTTGGAGGAAATTGCTCACGTTTCATCACACGATTTGATGTCGCCTTTATTGAATTTATCAGCACTTTTTAAATTGATCAATGAAGGGACGCTTGACCAGGAGAATACGTTGGTTTTCGAAAAGGCCAATCAAAGTGTTCAACAAATGAAAGAGACATTGAATGTGCTCTCGAATGTGCTTGAATTTCAAAGCGGTAAAGAGCTTAAATATGAGGAGTTGAATCTTGAGGAGATCATGTATGATGTGATGCAACAAATTTCTCATCAAATAGGCGATAGTGGCGCCATTATTAAGGTAGATTTTACTAAATTGCCTACTCTGAGGTACCCTCGATTTCATCTGACGAGCATTTTGTTGAATTTGATTACGAATGCAATCAAATACAAGAAAATAGATGAAGTACCATCAATTACACTAGTTACAAAACTAGAGTCTAACGTGCCAGTTTTAGAAATTTCGGACAATGGATTGGGAATCAACCTCGACTTACATCGAGACAAGCTGTTTCGTCTATTCAAGAGGTTTCATGATCATGTTCCTGGAAAAGGTGTTGGCTTGCATATTGTTCATTCAGTAGTTAGCTCTCATGGAGGAAATATTGAAGTCCAAAGCGAACTCAATAAGGGGACAACATTTAAATTAACTCTGTCACATGAAAGTAAAGAAGCATCAGAAAATTCTGTTGGTTGAAGACGATTTGATTTCAGGATTTATTGCAGAACGAATTTTGAAAAAATCAAAATTTGCAAGCAACTACCATTGGGTGAAGAACGGAATGGAGGCCATTAATTGGCTGTCTGAAAATAATGCCGACTATGTTTTTCTAGATATCAGCATGCCTGTTATGGACGGGTTTGACGTGCTGAAGGCCTTGGCTGACAGCGGGAAGGGTCTAAATCTGAAAATTGTTATTCTCACTAGCTCCGGCAGAACTTCAGACAAAGAAAAATGCCTTAATTATGATTTTGTCAATGCCTACCTCGAAAAGCCACTTTCAGAGGAGAAATTTGATAAAATCATATTAAAGTTAGAACAGATCTAGAACGGATTATTTCTTGTTGCGCTTTCTTCTTTTTTTCTTTACGGGCTCACCACCAGCTTCTTCTAGCACAGGTTGGACCATTCTTTGCTCCCCCGGCTGGGAAATTGCGTGCACCAACTCGCTGACATATGGACGGTTTCCGGAGTCAAAGTCCATGCGGCTGAATACGATCTTTCCATTTTGAGATATTACCAATACGGTCGGCGCCGACATTGAGACCATTTCTGAATCATAGCGTTCGTACAAATTGATATTTCCTTTTTGCATCAATTGCTTACAATAGTCATCATCTACTGAGTAAATCACACCAAAAGCTTTCGAAAGTATCCCCGCTGCATCTTGTGCTAAGGTGAAATTGATTTCTTCTTTCTTAAGAAGCATTTTTATGAACTGGACTTGCTCCATTGAAACTGCAACAACTTGTGCATTTAGATTTTTCAATTCATTAATTGAGTCATTTAATTGAAATAAGAATTCCGTGTCCTCCCCATTCCATGAACCCTGGAAGAAAACTAAAACTAAAGGTCCTTCGCGCAGGACATTTTTAGAATTAACTGTTTGTCCATCAAGATCTCTTACCGAAAAATCAGGAGCAACTTCTCCAACCATCTTGCATTCAGGAAGGCGTTGGTTCTCATCTACACTTTCATGAATGGTTGAGTCTTGAGCCTGCGCAGAGCCAATGCAAAGCGACATAATTACTGCCAGTGTTGTGCCGAATATCTTCATAAGCCAAAGATAAGTGAATTGAGTTGGTACTGAAAACACCATTATTCCTCTATTAATGGAGATAATTGGAGCCATTTCACACTTGATTTGAGCGAGAAGGTTACTTTTGTCATGAATCAATAAACAACATAAACATGAAGAAATTTTTCATGATTCTAGCTGCGGGTACTATATTGGCTGCCTGTGGACATGAGTCTGCACCCACAAAAGTTGAAATTACTGAGGATGGCAAGTCATACTCTTACTACGGAAAAGAAATCACAGACGAAGGAGCTATTACAGTTAATGAGTTGGTGCAAAACATGTCTACGACAGAGTCTTTGGAAGTAAAGGTGGCCGGAAAAATCAAGGAAACTTGCGTTAAAGCAGGATGCTGGATGTCATTGGAAATGGAGAACGATGAGGATATGATGGTTTTTCTAGGAGATCATGATTTTTTCGTGCCTACTACTGGTGCAAATGGTCTCAGTTGCTTCGTGGAAGGAAAGGCCTATTATGACACCTTGAGTGTAGATTGGCTTCAACATTTGGCTGAAGATGCTGGTCGAACTGTTGAAGAAATTGCTATGATCACCGAGCCTGAATTTAAACTAGCGTTCCATGCTGATGGTGTTATCATTGAAGGATTCGTGCCAGTGGAAGAGGTTGACCATGACCATGATGAAGCTGGACATGACCATGACCATGATGAAGCTGGACATGACCACGACCATGATGAAGCTGGACATGAAACTGAATCAGAAGAGGCTACTCACTGATATTTTAAGAAATGAAGCTAAAGCCATTCCGTCCGGAGTGGCTTTTTTTTACATAGCATTTACCACGAATTCTGTTCTTCTGTTCTGACTTCTGCCGGCTGTGGTTCCATTATCAGAAACAGGTTTCGATTCTCCAAATCCTTGATCTTTAATTCGCTTGCCAGAGATTCCATGAGCTTCCAAATATCCCTTGACCTCAAATGCTCGATCCATACTCAAGGCCAGGTTGTCCCCCTCAGATCCAATGTCATCTGTATGTCCGCGTATTTCAATTGATATGCGAGGATGATCCAACAAGTACAAGGCAAATTGATCAAGGATGATTTTACTCGCTCTGTCAATTTCTGCTGAGTTGGTGCTGTAATAAATATCGTTAATGAGAAAAGGCTTGTTTTTAGCAATTTGCTGAGCCTGTACTTCGAATTTGACGACGCTTGGTTTCTCGGCAATGTCCACGTTAGCTACGATACGTGAATTGAAGGCTATCCCTTCCTTTTTAACGCTCATTATAACGTCTTCGTTGCGTTCCAAATTGATAACAGCTGCATAGCGTCCGTCGTCTTCACTTATCTGAATCTCTTGAGCAATTCTAGATTGGGCATAGGTGATTTCCACTGTGGCATTGGTTAAAGCTTCGCCACTTTCGTCAGTAGCACTGCCTTTCAGGATCATAACCTTTTCGGGTTTGGCTTTTTCAGGGAGCTCGAATGCGTAAATGTCATAGCCACGGGAACCACGAATTATCCGACTAAAGAAATATGCTCGTTCACCATCGGCGCTAACGATCAATCCGCTTTCGTCATTCTCAGTATTGATAGGGTGTCCTATGTTCTTTGGCTCAGAAAATCCCCCTTCGTCATTCATTTTACAGTAAAAAATATCCATACCACCTCGTCCACGGTGACCATCACTAGCAAAGTACAATGTCTTGCTGTCGCTATGCATAAATGGTGACTTCTCTTGGCCTGTTGTGTTCAATCCACTTCCAATAGGCTTGGCCACCCCCCAGCTGCCATCATCCTTCCGGGCGCTTACATATATGTCGTGAGAAGGGTTTCCATTTTTGTCAATTTCCGTTTCGGCAGAGAGCTTGGCGAAAAAAAGTAATTTGCCATCCCCAGACAACGATGGTTGAGCTTCCCAACCGTCATCGGTATTGATGTTTGGCCCCAAACTTTCCAAAGCCGTCCAGCGGTATGAGTTTTTGCCTATGGTCGCCTCGAAATACAATTCGTAGTGTGTGTAGTACAAATCAATATTGTCAGGATTTCCCGCAACTGGATTCTTCTTAGCGATGAACATCTCTTTGTTGTCAACACTAATAGTTGCACCTCCATAATTATCTCCTTGATTGAAAGGAGCGGGTAGGGCAGCCCCATCATCAAATATGTCGTTTATACCCTCTCGCCGACTCCAGGTGAATTCTTCTACATCTCTTGAATACAAGTCTCCCTTAGCTTTCTTCTGCATCTTTCGCGTGTAGAACATAATCTCTCCGTCTGGTGAAACAGCGGGCAGGTAATCATCATCAGAGGACGACACTCCCTCTACAATGCGCGGGTCCATTTCCAAATCACTATTGTAGAATTCATCCCAGAATTTTACGTCAGGAAGAGCACCTTCTACTTCAATGTATTTCTTGTCGTAGTCTTTATCAAAGGCGTCTGGATTGTCGTCAGGAAAATGCAGGAATTTTTCAAAATGCTCCGTAGCAAGAGCATAGTTTTGAGTCGCATAATTGATAGCACCCATATAATAATGTGGAGCACTGTGATATCCTGGACAGCGTTCAATTAAATCATTGAAATAGGCTTCTGCAGCGCTGAACGATCCGCCTCCTCTTTTGGCTCGCTTGAATTCAACTTCTCCTAATCGTTTAATACAGGGCCAGCAATTTTCATCCATCTCCAACGCATCCTGAAAAAACTCATAGCGTTTTTCAGAATCGTATTTCTTTTTGTCCCCGGCCTTTTCAATCAGCTTGACTAGTTTTTCCGAAGGTTCAAAATCACATTGTGCCCAAGCGATCGTGCCTATTACCAGCAAAGCAAGGGTGAGGACTGTTTTTCTGTTCATCGATCTCTATATACCAACTATCGTTCCTAATTTATTCTACGCTCTTCAACAGTGCATCGGATTTCTTTTGTGCTTCAGCGACCAACTTATCACCTTGCTTTTTGGCCTCAACGACTGCTTTGTCATATGCTTTGTCAGCTTCTTTTCGCATCGTTGCAGCTACCAACTTGTTCGCGGCCTTCTCCACAAAATTGGCTCCCTTGTTTTCAAGTTTATCTGCCTCAGAATATGCCGAATCCCTTAGTTTATTTGCCGATTTCTTTCCTTGTTCAAAAAGCTTGTCTGATTGCTTCTGGGCATCCGCAATAAGCTTATCGGCTTGCGCTTGAGCTTCTTCAAGTGCCTTCTCTTTGGTGTCTTCTATCACCACCTTGATTTGCTCTTTTACTTCTTCGACAACCTGTTCTTTAATGGTTGGTGACTCTCCTTCGGCCACGTCGCCATAATTGGTTGCGAATTTCGGATCGTCAATAGTTCCTGTAACTCGAATGTTGACAGGAATCTTATCGCCAATGGAGATGTTTGATCCCAATTGAGAATTTAGTTTTCCAATCCAGCTCGAGGCCTGACCAACTATATTTGAAGGGATTTTATCGAATGGAACGTCCATCTTCATTGTGTAGTCAATGTCTTCTGAAATCAAACTAGTCGATCCGGAAATTTCTGTTTCTATCCCATCGAGTTTCACCACAAATGGTTCGATGATCGCTTTGCCATCTTCAATGAGGTAGCTAAGATTTACATCACTTATCGTTGGATTGGCCAGCTTACTCATTCCAAGCTGATCGGCTAACTTGGTGAGTGGTATGAACTTGTCAATTGTAACAGAATGAGTTTTCATGGTTCCTCTTCCGTTCATCGTCGTTTCGATAAGCTCCATTTTATTATCCAAGCTAGAAGCCAATTTTAAGGATGTAGAAAAGGCTCCCGAACAACTTGCCGCAATAGGAGCGAGCTTATCAACTGTATTGAATTTCTCCGCTGTCTGGTTTATATCCAATCGCTGAATCTCATATGAAAGATCAATTTTCGGTTCGCTTGGATCCACCGTGCTGTAGCTTCCATCCAAAATCACATGCCCTTTCAATACGTCCATCTCAACTTTCTGCATATCAGCTAAGTGATCCTTGATCGCAATGTTTCCAAGCACATTTTCTATTACAATATCGTCGTATAGCACTTTGACAAATGACGAGCGCAGCAGAAAATCAATGTTTCCTGGCACTTCTAACAATTGAGTAGCGCTAGAGTCAGAAGCAGTTTCTTCTGCAGCCTCACTTACATCTTCATCTTCCCCCATGAGCTCATTCAAGTCAAGTAATTCAGAAGACATGGTGAAGTCACCTTTGAGCAGTTCATCACGCAGCGCAAAGGCCAAGTAGTTGTTGATTTCCCCGTTGGCTGAGATGTCGCTTTTACCAATCTTCCCTTCAAATTGAGACAGTTCCATTTGCTTTGGTGTGAAATTCAGATAAGCTACATCTACGTCCATAGGGTACATAAAATTGGCGCTTCTAAATTTCAATTGCTGAAGAATTATTTGCCCTTGGGCGTCAAAATTCTCATAGTCTTCTTTTTCAATCGTACTCAACTGACCTTTGAACAGAACGTCGGCATTGATCGATCCTGAGATGGTTTCTCCTTCTTCTAATGGAATGATATCCTTCAAATTGTCAAGAACCACTTTCGCCTGGAGTTGGCAATCAATGTCAGGGTCGGAGAGGGGATGCGACAAGCGCAAATGCATATCCACCGGGTTTCCAGCCATCTCCATATAAAATCGCTCGACATTTAAGACAGCGGCGTCAAGGTTATTTCCGTTGCTTGCATCAACAGATGCCTTCAGCTGAATATTCTCAACCGATTTAGGTAAGTCCGGGTAATTGAATCGACCATTGTCGATTGCCACGTCCAAACCAAATCCAGGGAGCGAGCTTGGGCCAAAGACACCTTTAATAAATCCAGCAAAAGACATCGTTCCATCAGCGTCAACATCGCTTAAGTCACTAGCAAATTCAGCTGGAACAAGAGATAACAAGCTTTTAAAGTCTGTCTCGGTAGTTGAATATTTGATATCCATCTCCATATCCTCTGCAGGCACCTTAATAAAACCGTCGATAGCAAGTGAAAGGTCATTTATCGCAATGTTGTTCTGTGCAAAAATGAAATGCATGTTTGCCAAGTCCAGATCTAAATTGATGTCCATCTTTACTGCCGCCTCTTTCAAAAATCGAACACCATCGTAAAGCAAATCAAAGCTTTCCATGCTTGTCTCCGTTTCTAAGATTGTGCGGTCTGCAGTGAAATCTCCTGAGCCATTGTGATTCAATTGCACAATAGTGGCTGTCATGGGCATAGTCTGATCGTCGTAACGAATATTCGTATTGACTATCGAATAACCCTGCAATTTCATTGCAAAAGCACCGCCTTCTTCAGTAGGAGTTTCTTCGACTTCCTCTTCTTCCGAAGCTTTCATCAAATCATAATTGGCCGCTCCATCCTTTAGGACACGAACGTCAATATCTCCATTTTGCAGACTGATTTCCTTAATTTTGATAGTCTCACCAAACAGGCTCCATACATCAATGGTAGCTGTAAGGCTTCCCAATTCGACCAGGCGAATACCCTGAAATTGATCGATTCCGTCAATGGTGAGCTGCTCCAATTCCAATGTGGCATTGGGAAAATTAGAGATAAGAGACAATGACAAATCTGCAAAGGCCATTTCGGCATTGAGCGTTTCATTGGCGGCGGCTTGAATTTGCTCGGCAATCTTGTCTTTGAAAACAAAAGGGAGAGCAATGAGAGCAGCGAGTAGCACGAGGACAAAAATGCCCAAGACTTTAAGAGTTTTTTTCATGAGGTTTCAATGAAATCCGGTGACCGAAATTAGACAGAATATTACTGTCTTAACGAAGAATAGAGAATAAAATTATCTACAATCTATTGACATTCATTGGGCGTCTGTTTCCCGCAAATAGTCACATTAAATTAGAACATTTTTGATGCCTAGATTACGTGCTAAGTTGCTTCCTGGTCAACAAGGGTCAATTCGTTTTCAGAAGCGGCTATAATTGTCGATACAGCGCCATCTCCAGTGACATTGACGACAGTTCGACACATATCCAAAATTCGATCTACAGGAAAGATTAAAGCAATCCACGCCGGATTCAAACCGACACTCTCAAGTACAATGATCATCAGCACCAATCCAGCACTAGGAACTGCTGCTGCACCAATACTGGCAAGAGTAGCAGTAAGGATAATCACCAATTGTTGGGCAATCGTTAAGTCAACCATGTGAAACTGAGCCATTGCTACCACCGCAATCGCTTGGTATAGACTCGTTCCATCCATATTCACCGTGGCGCCTATAGGAAGAACAAAACTTGTTGTGCTTTCTGATACACCAATCTTGTTTTTAACGCAATCCATTGTTACCGGCAGTGTGGCTACCGATGACGAGGTCGAAAAGGCCGTGATTTGCGCATCGCGCATACCTTTTACGAAATACTTAAACTTGATTTTCTTAACTAAGATCGTAACAACCGTAGGGTAGAAGATGAAGATCATGAAAAGTAAACCTATGATGACTACCAATGAATAAATCCATAAGAAATCCAGCAACTCAAAGAATCTAGCGGGGTCGGAACCGGCGGCGTTGACAATTTGACCTGCCATAAGCGCAAATACAAAAACAGGCATGGCTTTCATGACCACAAAGATCATGCGCACAAAGACTTCATTCAATCCATCTACTACTTTAAATACGGGATCGCGCTTTTCCTTGGGTAAAGAAACTAGGACTATTCCGAAGAAAATGGCGAAGAAGATCACCTGCAACATAGTTGAATCAGAAAGTGCTTTGAAAATGTTGGTTGGAACGATTTCGACCAATGCTTTTAAAGGACCCATTTCGCTTTGAAGTTCCTTCTCACGCTTTGCCTTGTTTAGTTTGTCAGTAACCCAGTCGTGCTCAGCACTTGCCTCTCCTGCGCTCAATTCAGCAACAATAGCGGCATTAGCAGGGTCACAAATCATGCACAAGTCATCTACTTTGTCCACTCCTGCGGCATCACGCCATAACTCATATGAAATTCTATTTCTTAATCGGACTTCATCACTTTGTTGTTCGCCGGGCTTTATTACATTCACTAATGTGAGGCCTACAACAACTGCAATCATCGTCGTGAGGACATAAGTCACCACGGTCTTGAGTCCCATTTTACCTAATTTCTTGATGTCTTTCAAAGAGGCAACACCTACTATAATCGAGAAAAGAACAAGTGGGACCGCTACTAGTTTCAGAACATTGATGAAAATGTCTCCAAATGGCTTGATATAAAACTTCGTGAATTCGTTGAAACCGAACTCGATGGAACACCATGCATATACTGCACCCAGAACCAAACCTATGATCACTTGCCAATGCAGCGCTAACTTCTTTTTCATCTTCATCCTTTCAACTTTGATCGCTAAAATAGAAAGATCGGGCTGCTAATGAGCAATAGAAAGTAAAATAGGCGAGAATAAGATTAAAATGAAGCGCTTAGCGCAAATGGCGAGTTACTAAATGGTGGATAACCTGCTAGCGAGCATGGCATCAACCAATACCAAATTGACCATAGCCTCAACGATAGGAATGGCTCTCGGTATAACGCAAGCATCATGTCGTCCGCGGACTTTCAGTTTTATTTCTTCGCCTTGTTGATTGACAGATTCCTGTTCGACAAGAATAGTGGCAACTGGTTTGAAATGTACGCGAATCGCAATGGATTGGCCATTGCTTATTCCACCCTGTATTCCACCACTGTTGTTGCTTTGAGTTGCAATTTCACCATCATCGCTTTTGAATGCATCGTTTTGACTTTTGCCATCGCTTTTGGTTCCTTCAATTCCGCTGCCAAACTCTACTGATTTCACGGCATTGATCGAAAGTAAAGCATGTCCCAACTGAGCATGTAGTTTTCTGAAAACTGGATCACCCCAGCCCGCAGGTACTTGGCTCACCAGCACGTCAATGGCCCCGCCGAGAGTATTTCCTTCTCCTTGCGCCGCGCTTATGGCTTCTTCCATTTGTCGTGAAGAATTTTGGTGCGGACAACGAACAAGGCTTGACTCAATGTCGTCCTTGGTCCATTTTTGCTTGGAAGGGGTGAGTGCAATGTTACCAATCCGCTGGGTCCATGCCATTGTCTCGACCTTGGGATAAGCCAAAACTTGTCGGGCTACAGATCCGCCGATAACCCAGTTGAGTGTTTCACGCGCCGAAGCGCGTCCACCGCCTCGGTAATCCCGGAAACCATACTTGCTATCATACGTGTAATCGGCATGAGAAGGGCGGTAAGTCTTCTTAATTTCTTCGTAGTCACCTGAGCGTTGATCAGCATTTCGGACTATAAAACCTATAGGGCTTCCTGTCGATTTCCCTTCGAATATTCCGCTTAGAAACTCGACATGGTCTGCTTCTTTTCGTGGACTGGTCAGCTTGCTTTGGCCAGGTCGTCGTCTGTTCAGTTCGTTTTGAATGGCATCGAGGTCCAAGGTTACTCCAGCCGGACAACCATCAATGATTCCACCCATTGCGGGGCCATGACTTTCGCCAAAAGTTGTCAAAGAGAAGTACTTTCCAATTGTATTTGATGCCATGAAGCAAAGATAAAGTTTTGAATCACGCTATGACCGAAATGTGAATCGCAGGCTAGGGGAGATCTGAAAGGCTTATTTTTAGATAGACAGGTTGATGATCTGAAAACTCAAAATTCGTTTGAATAACATGAATGTCTTCGATATTGATTCCAGGTGAAACTAAGTAATGATCGATTACTGAAGTATAACTAGTAGCCGGGTCGTAAGCTTTGTCTAGTTTGCGATTTGTTGCCGTGTTCGTATCAGCAATCCATCTCCAACCGTCAGGTAATTGTTCTTCGGTGAGCACGTATTCATTGTAACCACCTTCAGGATTAATAGGAGAATATCCAGGAGGACATTGATTCCAATCACCTCCTATAATCACGTGTTTGCCTTCATTGAAAGCTTTGGTCGCATATTCGATGATATAGTCAATTTCTGCGGCTACCATTGTTCCAGACGTGTCGTAGGCGCTGCAATGCGTATTTATCACAACCAACTCATGGTCTTTCCATTTAGTATGTTGGGCAAGAAAACACCTGTCCAAGAAAAACAAGCGCCTTGGCCATTCAAATTGTGTAGCGAAACTGTATCGCTCAACATTCTCCGTCGGCAAAGAACTGAACGACGCAAGTCCAGAACGTACATTGCCCATCGGATTGAAGATGGGTAGTGGCACGAAATCTACGTTGTAATTCATGGCGAAAGCCGATGAGTGATTGGGGAGTGCCGACTTAAACTGTTGCACTTCATTGATTTCATGACTTCTTCTAGCGCTAGAGTCTACTTCCTGCAAGAGAAAGAACTCAACGTGTTTGTATTCTGATATGAGGTCGGCAGCACCTTCAATATTTTTCTCAACTAGGTCTAGCTCCTGAATTACGGTCTTACCGCCATCATAAAAGAAGGAAGTCTCTTTGCCTAGTCCGCCAAAGCCAACATTCCAAGATATAAATTCAAGAACGCTATCTTGCTCGCTAGCATTCAACGGAGATGTATACACTGCCGCTTGCTTTGGTGGAGACCAATCTGAAAAAGTGCCCCACAAGATGACGCCAAGTACGTATAAGCCGAATAGTAATCCAACTGCTATAATTGATATGAATATTTTTTTAGTCAAGTTGTCGTAGCATCCAGTTAATAAAATCGTCCATTACCTCATCGACGTTGGTTTCATTGAGACATTCATGTCGGGCTCCATCGTATACATGTGTTGTCATGTTGTCTAGATACTTACCCAAGATTTTGACTTGTTTTTCAAAACCAGCTTTTCCGCCAATTACGGGGTCGTCTGCACCAGCAAACATATACATCGGTACTTCACTAGGCATTTTTTCAAGCAGGCGTTTTGACCACGCAAATGTCGCGGCATGCTGAATCTCACTGAAGAGGCGAGCTGTAACGACCCTGCCACAGAGGGGGTCTGCAATGTATTTGTCTACTTCATTTTCATCTCTACTAAGCCAGTCAAACTTCGTGCGGTTGGGTTTGAACTTCTTGTTCCACAAGACAAAACTAAGCGCTGCGTGTATATATCCCTTAGCCCGCATGCGCCATAAAGTCCCCTGCAAACGCCCAAGCACATTGCCCGCGATGTCTTTGATTCCAGCAACCTCGGGCAAACCAGAAATGATCCAACCGTCAACAACAGGTGCACATTCCTGCATGTAGGAAAGGACGAGCAAGGCCCCCATGCTGTGTCCCATCATGAAAGTCGGGGCGATTGAATCTGCCCTTGCTTCTGTGAGCGCGCAATCAATATCGTGCAAATAAGTCTTCCAACCTTGTCCGTCAATGATGAAACCATATCCATTCTCATCATCAATACTTTTTCCAAAACCACGTAAATCCACGGCGTGTACACTTCCTTTGTGCAAGTTGCAGAACTTGGCGAAATTCTCGTATCTCCCTGAGTGTTCGGCCATTCCGTGAACTAGAAGGATGCAGAACTCTTCTTCATCTTTAGGTATTTTCCAGGAATTTAGCCACAAAGGGCTTCGATCTATTGATAACATATACGGCATGGCGTGAAAATAGGAAAAATCAAAGCTGAATGGCCGTATAATTTTCGTTGACTTTGTAAGAGCCGTGATTTCTTTTGTAGCTGCGAAATAATAAAAGGTGAAAATTTCGTGCAATAGCTGTAGTTACTCGCGAATGGACATTTGCCTTGTGCTAAAAAACCTTGTGCAAATACGCCGATGTCCACAAACTGTTCGGATTGTTTTATACTTTTGACCTCGAAAGATTTGGTACAAAAACGAGATTATGCAAGCGAAAATCAATACTAAGAAGGGTGTAATGACCATAGAGTTCTATGAAGCTGACGCGCCAAAAACGGTGTCTAACTTTGTAAAGTTGGCAAAAGAAGGATATTACGATGGACTTAATTTTCACCGTGTAATTCCTGATTTCGTAGTTCAAGGCGGATGCCCAGATGGAACTGGCGGTGGTGGACCAGGATACACAATTGACTGTGAATTGAGCGGAGAAAACCAATACCACGACCGTGGAGTTTTGTCGATGGCACATGCTGGGCGCAACACAGGAGGATCTCAATTCTTTATTTGCCACAGCCGCAACAACACGTCTCACTTAGATGGAAATCATACGTGCTTTGCAAAAGTAATTGACGGATTGGAAGTAATTGATGCTATCCAAGAAGGTGATCGAATTGAAAGCATTGTAGCAGATGGCGGCCAAAATGGCTAAACCAATCCATACAAAAGAGTTTAGAGGTTGAATATTGCTTAAATGTTCAACCTCTTTTTTTTGATTTTTTGTAACATTCCCTTGATTCAGGCGTCTTTTCTGTAGCTGTATGATTTCACGTACATTTTCAAGTCAATTTTTAGCTTTTCATTTGCTGAAAGCCAATTAAAGCCTAATTTCACGAGCACCGATACTAGGCATGCAATGTCCTGAGTTGAACAGCTGCTTGGCAGCTGTATCGGAGAAGAACAATACCTAAAAAGCACAACCATGACTATCCTTGATATATCTTCTTGGTGGGGTGAACTCACAACTTTGGAATCCGTTTATTGGGCTGTCGCTATTCCTGCCTCAGGGATTTTGGTGATTCTGATGATTCTGACATTCTTTGGAGGTGAGATTGATGCTGATGTGGCCGACGCTGATTTAGAGGTAGAAGGCGATCCAGGGATTGGCTTTCAATTCTTCTCACTTAAAAATTTAGTAGGGTTTTTTACCATATTCGGTTGGGTTGGATTAGGTATGATCGAAGGAGGATACTCGACATTTGCAACCCTCGCGGTTTCTAGTTTTTGCGGATTGGTAATGATGACTATGATGGCGGCCGTTTTCTTCTTGCTAATGAGACTTGCTGAAAATGGCACCCTAAATATGAAAAATGCGATTGGTAAGCATGGTGAAATATATCTCATTGTACCAGCCAAAAGAGGGGGGATGGGTAAAGTCCAAATCACCATCCAAGGCGGTTTGCGCGAATTATCTGCAATGACCGATGATGAAAATGATTTGCCGACCAATTCAATAATAACGGTTGTCGCTATTATTGATGAACACATTCTGTTAGTTACCAAAGCGGGTAGATAACATTCACTCATTTAAACTAAATAAATACTATGGAAGGATTATTCTTAGCTGCAATCTTAGGAGTCTTTGTACTTTTCTTCATAATCATTGTAGGCGCTTTAAGGCGCTACAAACGTTGTCCTTCAGACCGAATTTTAGTGATCTACGGAAGAGTAGGAAGAACTGGAGTTGAAGGGTCTACTACAGCTCGCTCTTCAAAGTGTATTCATGGCGGTGCGGCCTTTGTTTGGCCAGTTATTCAAGATTATGCTTTTCTGGACCTGACACCAATTTCAATTGAAGTTGACTTGGCAAATGCACTTTCACGACAGAATATTCGTGTAAATGTCCCTTCTCGTTTTACAGTAGGTATTTCGACTGAGCCGGGGATTATGACCAATGCCGCAGAAAGATTACTTGGTCAGGGTCGTCAAGAGATTCATGACCTAGCGAAGGATATCATTTTTGGTCAGCTCCGTCTTGTGGTTGCTACCATGGATATAGAGGAAATCAACAACAACAGAGATAAGTTTTTGGCCAATGTAGCCTCTAATGTAGAGGCCGAGCTCAAGAAAATTGGTTTGAAGTTGATCAACGTAAACGTTACAGATATTACCGATGAGTCGGGCTACATCGAAGCTCTCGGAAAAGAGGCTGCAGCGAAAGCAATCAACGATGCTAAGAGAGTAGTAGCTGAGAAGAATCGTGATGGTTCTATTGGAGAGGCCATTGCGCAACAGCAGCAACGTGTGGAAGTAGCTAGTGCAAATGCTACCGCGAATATTGGTGAGGCAGATGCCATGCGAGCAGAAAGAATCGAAACTGCAGATGCCAATGCGCGAGCAGTAGAAGGTGAGAATACATCCAAAATTGACATTGCCAAGTCAGATGCCGAACGTAGAACTCAAGAAGCCGAGGCTACTCGAAAAGCTATGGCTGCCGAGAAAGTTAAAGAGGCGAAGGCTTTGGAAGAAGCTTACCAAGCGCAGAAAATGGCCGAGGATCAACGTGCAGAAAGAGACCGAGCGTCCAAGCATGCCGACATAGTCGTTCCTGCTGAAATAGCGAAGTTGAGAGTTGAAATTGACGCAGAAGCCGAGGCTCAGAATATCAGACGAATCGCCAAAGGTGAAGCGGATGCAATCTATGCGAAGTTAGAAGCAGAAGCTCGAGGAACATATGAGATACTCAGTAAACAAGCTGACGGTTTCCGCCAGTTGGTTGCTGCGGCCGGAGAGAATTCAAATGATGCTGTGATGATCATGATCGCCGACAAGTTGCCAGAATTGGTGCGTTTGCAGTCAGAGGCAATCCAAAACATCAAGATTGATAAGGTTACTGTCTGGGATGGAAACAATGGAGGTAGCGGCGATGGTAAGACATCAACTGCTAACTTCTTGAGTGGAATGTACCAGAGTGTTCCACCATTGGAAGATATGTTCAAAATGGCCGGAATGCAGCTTCCGAAGTACCTCAAAGGGGAAGCTTTGGGAAACGAGAAACCGGATGACAATATGCAAGAAGGAACTGTTGAAGAATAGTTGTTTTGCTTAAAATTGAAAGCCCTTCATTTATTTGAAGGGCTTTTCTTTTGCTCACTATTTACTTGCCAATTCTTGAAAAACAGGAGCGTATAAATGTTTCCCAAAATATCATTTTGTTTCAGCGCGTTGATCCTATATATTTAGGTATCCAATTCAAACTGCACATATGAAAAACAATATTCCCGCCGTCGTATTTTCTATTGCCATTGTCCTCGCCGCTTTTGTGCTTGGAAATGCTTTCATGAATCGGAATGCTAGAGAAGGTTCGATTTCGGTGACGGGCCTGGGTAAAACTGATTTCACCTCAGACCTCATTGTTTGGACCGCGAGTTTTTCAAAAGTGAACTTTGATCTAAAAGAAGCATATTCAGATCTTGAAAAAGATAAAGCTCTTGTTGCCGAGTACTTAGAGAACAAGGGGATTGAAAGAAGTAAGTTTGTCTTTGGCTCGGTCAATACACAAAAGAACACCCAAGCCGTATACTCGGATGAAGGGCGTTATCTATATGAAGAGTTCACAGGCTACACGCTGGACCAAAGTGTCGAGGTGAAGTCTAAGAAAGTCGAGAAAGTCGAGAATGTCTCCCGCGAGATAACGGAGCTATTGCATCAAGGAGTTCAAGTCTATTCCAACAATCCGCGTTACTATTACACGCAATTGGAGGACCTCAAAGTTGAGATGATCTCGCGTGCCACCGAAAATGCTTTTTTGCGTGCTTCAAAAATTGCTGAGAACTCAGGCGCGCAGCTTAGTGAGCTGACTGTAGCCAATATGGGGATATTTCAAATAACTGGTCAGCACTCAGTGGAAGATTATTCTTGGGGAGGTGCTTTCAATACAACTTCGAAGGAAAAGACAGCTTCAATAACCATGAAGCTCACTTACAAGGTGAAATAAGGGACTGCACAAAAGAACTCTTTGTCTATTCATACGTATGCCCAAACCTTCGGTAAATGTTGTTTTTCGGTCAGATTTAGCTTTTGGATTCAAAGAGATGTATTTTAGCACTTACCAATAAAATCAGGAATTGAATGAAGTATTCTTTCGTTGTTATCGCTTTGCTTACTACACTTTTATCCGCTGCTCAAGATACTACAGGTATCCAAGTCATTTCTTTGAGCAAGGAGATTTATGATGGTGTTTTAGATGAAGCACTTACTCCCAATTATTTGTTGCCAATTGCCATGTCTGATTCACTCTTGAATATGGCCAAAGGTGGCGAGCACCAGTCTTTGGCAGAACAAAGTTTGTCTTGGTATTTCTCTTATGTAGGCGAATACAAAAGGGCTTTGGAGTTGGATCAGAATGCAATGACCCCAAGACTATTGAATTTGCAAAATTTCGCTGGGATGAATGGATATGAGCCTGCATCTGCAGTTGCAGAGATCACCAAAGCCGCGTCAAAAGTTGACTACCTGCTGATCAATGAAGCACACCATAAGCCATTTCACAGACTTTTTACTTTGTCTCTTCTGTCAAACTTGAAAGAGCAGGGGTATACTTCATTGGCAATCGAGACTTTGGCTAAAGATGATATATCGGTAAACGATAGTAAGAAGATCGATAAAGGCCTTGGCGGACTGGCCATTGAACCGAATTACGCGAATTTGATCCGTCAGGCGCTGGCATTGGGATATAAGATCCTTCCATACGACTACAATGAAGAGTTTGAGTTTACGCAACGTGATTCTGCCGCTGCTGCAAGATTACTTGAGCATAAAGTAAATGGATCTAAGGGGAAAACGATAGTTCATTGTGGTTCTGAGCATGTCGACCGCACTCAGAAATCATTGGTATACTGGCTAGAGGAAATGTCTAAGGCGAAAGTGCTATCTGTGAACCAGACTTTCTTTTGTGAGGAGTTTAGTAAGACAAAGGAGTCGCCTTTTTACCAAATGGCTGTTACTCAGTTTAAAAACAAAGAGCCTTTTGTTCTGAAGAATGACAAGGAGTTTTATAAAGAGGATGAGACATCGGACATTTTTGTTTTTCATCCTCGGACTAGTTACGTGGATAACCGACCAGATTGGTTCTTGCGTTTTACTAGCCCGGTTGTGAGGTATCCTGTTCTCATTCCTGAAAAGATTTTGAAGGATATCAGCGAATTGGCTCTCGTCCAAGTATATCTAAAAGGAGAGGAGTCTGATGGTATTCCGGTTGATCAGTTCATGATCGGTCCGGATATCGCATTTAAGCAGACGACCTTTGTTTCCAAAGGGAACTACGTCATCCAAGTGAAAAATATCGATCGAAAGCTGATCTCACAGGCCGACTTGGACGTCGTAAGCCTGAGCGAAGCGGTTTTCTCAGATGTGAAGCGCCGGTAAAACAAGAAAAGGATTTATTCCATAAATTAATAAGCTGACCGCAAAATGCGGACGGTGCCTTTTTGTGTGTCAACATATTATCTAGTTTTGCTAATTATTTAACTGCAGTCGGATTCTATAAATTCATATGTTGTTCGATTTTCAATAATTAGCCTACCAATTCTATTTTAACATGAAATCAAGTCTACTATTAGGCCTTTTGGCTATGCTTTTTTTGAATACAGCCGTTTCTAGCCAATGCGATCCAAATTTTGATTTTGGAGGAGCTGCTTTTGACTACTATCCAAATGGAGATGAATCTGAAGCGTTTACTTCGGGGGTTATAAATGAGTCGTATGCTGATGTATTTCATTTTGTCTTTCCAACAGATGCTGGGGAGATTGATCCAATATTGGGAGGGTTGGGACTTGATGTTGATTTTTTGACTTTTGATGGTGTAACTGTTTTTCAAGATGGCTCGGAAGTGGACTTGACTGATATAGGTATTGTCCTCATGTGCAACAACATGGGTGTTATGGAGCTTGATTGTTCATTTCTGCCAGATATGCAATATTGCATTGCATTGGAAGGCACGGCAATAGAATCAGGAACCTTCGAATTGGTTTTCAACTTTAGTATTCATTCTGCCATTTTTGGTATACCCTCGATATTTCCGCTCACCTTGACTGCTGTAGATCTACAAATTATCGGCTATGGTTGTGCTGATGAAACTGCTTGTAACTACGATGAATTTGCCATTGAAGACAACAATTTTTGTATTTACGGAGGCTGCTTCACTTTGGGGGCATGCAACTATGACTCCACTTCGACGTGTGATGATGGGAGTTGTCTTTTTCCAGAACAGTATTACAACTGTGAAGGAGAGTGTTTGAGTGATTCTGATGATGATGGGATTTGTGATGAGTTAGAAATTCCAGGTTGCCTAGATAGCCTTGGATGCAACTACAATCCTGATGCGACAGACGATAGCGGTGATTGTTTTTACGAGACTGAGTTTTACGATTGCGACGGTGAGTGTTTCGAGGACGAAGATCAAGATGGAGTATGCGATGATTTAGAGGTTTTGGGCTGCACAGATGAGATTGCTTGCAATTTCAATTCACTGGCTACTGATGATGATGGCAGTTGTTTCGCACTTGAAACGTTTAACCTGACAGGTGATGCTGCTCCTATGCAGTATAGCGAGTCAGTTTATTCTTATCCATTTACCGCTGGAAGCGGATATGCTTGGGAAATTAGCTCGGGAGTTATTGTTTCTAACGCCGATGGTTCGGCAACGATTGAATGGACCGAGTCTGGATCGAATGAAATATGTATCATCGAAACAGACTCAGAGGGTTGTATTGGCGCCCAAGTATGTCTTGAAATCGACGTCATCCTTTTTATTGGTATTGAAGGAGGTGATACAAACTTGTCAAATGTTCAATTACATCCTTTGCCAGCATTGGATGTTATTCATGTAACAGGTTTGGCCAAAGGCATCTATTCGTATAAAATATTCAACATCCAGGGACAAATGGTCCAAAGTGGTTTGTTTGAGTCAACTCAAAGCGAACAATTGAATATTGAGAATCTAGCCAAGGGCTTCTTCGTGCTTCAACTTGAAACTGAACATTCTGTCAATTCGATTCGTTTCATGAAGTAAACGAGCTCAAGTTCAGTTTTACCTGAATCCCTACGTCGCAGATTTGAATTATTCGCTCAACGCTCAGGAGTCGACGACTTTTTATCTTTTGAACGCACAAGGAAGTCACCTAGCCACCTTTAAGCTAAAACGAGGCAATGGATTGATTCATTTGCCAGCGGCTATATTTATAGGGATCTAATTCTTGAAGCCTGCCGATGGAGGAGGAGTGACGCAGTTGGTTGCAGAGTAACATCCATTTCGAAGATGCGATTTTTCGATTGCGGGCAAAGGAAAGGATATTGCAAACGGTTTACTAGATAAACGAACGAACGAAGAACTGCACTAGTCAGATTACTCTGTCTTTACGAAGCTTAAAAAGTATTCTTCAATGCGCACAATGAAGCGCCCTGCGGGCAAATGACTTACCTCGAGCTGATTGCCTTTGAGTCGATCGTTGAACACTACCTCGCCCATGATGGAGTACACTTGCGCTTGCGTGTTCAGCAGTCGGTCGGGGAGACCTTGTAGAGTTAAATTGTGGCGAACGGGATTGGGGAAGAGGGTGATTTTGGTGAGATTTTGGTTGTAGATGTGCGTGTCAGTAGTATCCGTTTCGTCACAAAGCCCAAGCGCAAATTCACGTGGATTGACGTCCAATACAATCTCCAAGTCCAAGGCATCTGCGATGTCACCCCAGTGCACTGTTTTGTAATTGGAATAGCCGTCATCATTCGATAGGTCGTGCGTAATAAACACACCGCTCGGATACATCGACCCCAATGGATAGCTCAGGACGTCTATGCCATCGGCGTGATAGACTCCATCTACATTTACGGAAGCATCAATTTCGAATGAGCCTAGAAACTCGTTGTCGCTTTCCCGTCTATACACCTGAAAATCATCCGCATTTTGAGACGACGAAAGCAAGTAGCCTGTAGAATCTCCTGTGTAGTAAATGCAAAGACCTTCGACTGCAGCCGTCAGGTTGGGGCCGCTTACGGAATCTATCAATACTCGCTCTTCTCCGTCTTCAGGTCGAGCTCCATACCTCCAGATGCCTATTGTTTCTTCGGCGATGTAAAAGTGACCTAGAACGGGATCGGCGACCATGCCTTCTGTCCGACTGTCTAGATTGGTAATTGTACGTACAAGTTCGATGTCAATTAGTCCTTCATCTGTATTGATCATCTCATATTGGTAAGCTCTTCCATTGGCCGTGCGGCGCGTAAGAAAGGCGTAAAACAGATCGTTGCACATGTCGTTGTACATCGAGAACCCATACATGTCAGTCATCTCAACATCATTGTCGCCTGTGATATTGATAAGGGTCCTTGTATCCGGATCGATTTTGAAAAAGTCAAGTGAAGTATCGGGCTTGTTGCATGCTCCTACAAGGTCTATTGTATCACCATTAAGCACGTAGTCGTACATCACGTCTACATTGTTGTAGGTTGTTCCATCAACGGTAGAGAAGAATCTTGTGCCATCTAGGTTGTATAACTCAAGTCGGCCTTGACCCAGTTTATTCGTGCCTACGAAAAAAGAAGAATCGGGATCCGTAGGGTGCAGCCATATTGCTGGATCATCTGCTCCGTTGTTTGTCAGAACGGGATCCGTTTCAATAACTGGAAAGACAGTCTCTTGAGCACTATAGTCCTGCGCAAAGACAATAATGCAAGCACAGACCAAGATAAGGCGAAAGCTGTTCATTTATGGATTCTATTGATTGCACTGCAAAACTAATGAATGCATCTAGACTAATATCAAATCAGGCGCCGATTGGGCTCAGTTTAGAATAAACCTAAAAAGTCAAGGATATCGAGCACATTAACAATTCCATCGCCGTTCAAATCTCCAACGCAGTCTTCGCCAGTACAACCAATCTCTCCGATAAGAATCAACAAGTCGCCGACATCCAAGTCACCATCACCATCGAAATCTCCAGGAGAGCCAGGCTCAACGGTTAAATAGCTGCTAAATGTTCCGGCTTCAAGCATTACAATAGACTCAAAGGCGTTATCGGATCCGTCGGCAATAGCCAATCTCATGTGATACGTTTCTCCAACAGTGAGTCCATTGGCCGAAGCCGTAATGACGTCGGTATAGCCATCAATAAAAATGTCTACGTTGTTCTGATTGTCATTGTAGTAATCACTGTTGATTCCTGCGTTGACCGAACTAACCGTAATAGGCAGCTGAGGATCAGATTCAGGAATGAAGGCAATGTTTGCCGCACCATTGGGAAAATCTTCTGGAGCTTGGTAAGGGCCAGTAATTCCTGGGCCTGAGATAAAGAACCCGAATACATCGTTGTAGTTTGTGTTTACCCATTCCATGTATTCATCTGAACCAAAAACGAAGTTGAACGCAAGTGAATCACCCAGAGGAATAAAGTCGAACTCTAAAGAGGCTACATCAAAAACTTCGTAGATATAGAACCCTTGGCCGATCAATGCAGGAACTGTGTTAGCCAATATCATTAGATCATCATCACCATCTATTGCATTTCCTATTGGCATCTCTCCACCAGTCATGCTGCCCAAGACACCAGCAGTGCTCAAAATCAAACCACTTTCCATTCCTACAATGTCTTCGGCTCCATCAAACTGGCCGAGTTGCAGCCAGTCTCCGCTAAATGAAATGTTGTCAATTACGACTCCACTGCCAAGAAGGAATTCTTGTATCAACGCTTCGGGTTCTCCATTTGGTTCGATAACAAGCTGACCAGAAAGTCCGACTGATAAAATAGAACAGACGAGAATTATGGCGCTGTTCTTTAATTTCGAAAATTTGATCATGATAGAGTAGTGTTAAGCTAAATTCAATTGGATTGGGAAAATAGACATTAAGCCTTGAACACTAAAAAGTACAGGGTGTTTAAATCTATAATCCTGCTGTCATCCTTGAATTCCTTTTCTTCTCCTTTATTCTTTGCCACGTTCGATAACTATCTTTTGATTAACACATAAATCGACAGATTGCAGTAGGTACACTCCATCACTTAGGTCTGCGGGAACGGTAAATTTTCCAGAACCTAAAACCAAGCGAATCGTGGAATGCTTTTTCCCAAGGAGATCAACCAAATTCAAATCAACCTCATTTCTTTGTGACCAAGAGTAATTGAACGTTCCACTAGAGGGATTAGGGAATACCTTTAGATCGTCAGACTTATCCCCTTGTTCAATCGCTTCGTATTCGCCCGAAATTCCATCTGCGATATCTGTAACGAAACACATAAATGATCCAGATTCTAACACGACAGCAGAGTTTAGAGCTATGTCACTTCCATCGGCAAGTGCTATTTTTATGTGGTAAGTCTCACCATAGATTAGTCCAGTATGGAATGCGGTGAATACTGTGGTAAATCCGTTAAGGTCGACAATGTCATTTTCAAAGGCGTCGACATAATATTCGAAATTCAAGATGTCGTTTACGGAGCTAACAGTGATTGGCAAAGGTGGATCAGAATCGGGAATTGTTGCAATGTTAATTGATCCATTGGGGAATTCTGAAGGAGCACTGTATTGACCCGTGATTCCTGGGCCTGATAGAAAAAAAGCAAAAACATCGTTGTACGCAGTGTTCACATAAGCCACGTATTCATTTGATCCGAAGACATAATTGAAGGCAAGTGAATCTCCCAAAGCGACAAAGTCAAACTCTAAGAAGACTAGATCATTTACCGAATTCAAACTGAAATTCTCACCTATTAAATCTGGAACGAAGCTGGCAACGGCCAGAAGGTTAGAATCAGAGTCGAATGAATTAGAACTCAAATCCGGATAATTACCAGTTGTTTCCAAGTTTAATTTATTACCGGTGCTGAGAACAATACCCCCAGCTATCCCAAAAT
>JBLHIB010000027.1:0-31983 GCA_047615865.1 Gammaproteobacteria bacterium | reverse complement strand
GACTCGGTCTTGGTTCATTCTACGGATGAAATCAACGCGCTCTATCGTGCTTCGTTCAGTCAGGTCGGAGCTGGAAATGGAGATTATTTGGAAGATAGCTTTACGGCAGTGGGACGTGTCTTTCGATGGGTGGCCCCTGATACAATCTCAAATACCATTATTCACCATGGAACACATGATCCGATTCTCCAGCTTGTCGCTCCACGAAAGCGACAAATGCTCACTGCGGGAGGGGCGCTCCGATTTGCAAAAACGTATGTGGCTCAAATAGAAGGTGCAGCGAGCAACACAGATCTGAATACCTTTTCATCAAACGGAAATGAAGACAATACAGGCTTGGCTTTTAAGCTCGACCTAACTAGGAAAATGCCTGTTAAAACTATTGATACCTTGAAGAGATGGCGCATTGCACCTAGAGCTAAGCTGCATTATGTCGATCAAGAATTTAGAGCGATAGAACGGTTTAGATCGGTTGAATTTGATAGAAATTGGAATTTGGAGACGTCTTCCGATACTATTGGCACCTTATTGTGGGGTGGAGGACTTGGCTTGGCGCATAGCGCAAATGGCTTTTTTGGAATGGATTTCGAGTCTTTGTCTACTTCGGCAAACCACAACGGATATAGATTGAGCACCGACAATAATTTCCGCGCCAAGAAGGTAAAGGCAAAGCTCACAGGTTCCTTGGTGCAAACTTCAGGTCTGAGTGATTCTAAATTTATTCGACACAAATCAGCATTGAGCTACGACTTTTCATTTCTAAAGGTGGGATTCAATGATGAGCGCGAACTAAACCAGAGAAACATTGGCGACAGTTTGTTGGTTGGATCGTATCAATTTTACGATTGGGAGGCATATGTCGGCTCACCTGAAAGTTGGACCAATTCGTACAAAATATTCTACCGCGAACGCACTGATCTAGCCGCTGACTCAATGCGTCTTTCGCCTTCAGCTAAGGCCCGACAGTATGGTGTTTCACTTAACTTACTAAGCAATCGCAACAACCAGTTGAAGATTACGGCCAGCAATCGCCGATTGGATATTGTGAACGAAGAGTTGATAGACCTAGAACCTGAAGAGACATTTTTGGGCCGCCTCGATCACAACTTGTCGGCGTGGAAAGGACTCCTTCAATTGCACACGTTCTATCAAACAGGTTCAGGCCTGCAGCAAAAGCGTGAGTTTGTTTACTTCGAGGTTCCCGTGGGCCAAGGAGTATATGTATGGAATGATTACAACGAAGATGGAGTCAAAGATTTGGATGAGTTTGAAATCGCACAGTTCACTTATGAGGCGAACTATATTCGCACATTCGTTCAAACGACTGAATACGTAAAAATATTCTCGGGTGATTTTAACCAGACTTTGCAGATCACGCCAGGAAGATTAAAGCAAGCTCAAGGGAAGGTTGGGAAATTCGTACAGCGGTTTTCGGGTATCTTTTCATACAGAAGCGAGAGGAAGACCAATACTTCTCTTGGCGCCGATAGATTTAATCCTTTCTACAATGCCATTTCGGATACTGACTTGGTAGCTTTAGTTGGCACTGTTAGAGCGACTGTCTATTTCAATCGTTCACATCCTAAGTTTGGATTGGAGTATACCTATCAGGACAATCGAAACAAATCTCTCTTGACAAATGGCTTTGAGAGCAGGTCATTGGAAGAACATTTGGTGAGGTTTCGGTACAATTTTGCCGACAAGTTCTCTTTCTCTGGTCAGGGAATTTTGGGAATAAAGGGATTGGAAAGTGATTTTCTTGCTTCACGAAATTTTGCTTTAGACACCTATAGTGCTTCACCCGAGCTCTCTTGGCAGCCTAATACCTTTGTGAAAGTTGCCCTGAACGGAAAGTATAGCGAAAAGAGCAACTCAGCCAATCTTGAGCGAGCCGTTTTGCGAAAAGCCGGACTTACGATGCGCTATAGCCAAATGGGGAAGGGCAGCCTGCAAGGAGAATTCAACGTATTGAATGTAGCCTATACAGGTGAAGGAGGCACAGCCCTGGCATTTGAAATGTTGGAAGGATTGCAAAAGGGCATTAACACGACATGGAATGTGGGCATTCAGGGCAAGATTGCGAAGAATTTGCAGCTCAACGTCAATTACAATGGTCGCAATGGAGAGAGCGGACGTACCATTCATCAGGGAGGAATGCAGGTTCGCGCATTTTTCTAAAGGGTCTTATGGGCTTGATTTAGAGTCAAAAACCGTTTTCTTAAAATTATCGACCGTTCATGTAGTCAGAGCACCCACTCGGGGTTTTTAGCAAGAAACAAAGACAACAAGCGCGTAACTTGTACTCAAGTAATCAGAGAGATTGTTTCGAAATTCCTATAAAACCCGAACAATATGTCGAACAAATATTCACATAGCACCAATCGCGCACTACCGATTTCAGTAACAACGATTTTACCAGAGTTAATCTGGATCTTCAATGACAAGTAGTCTTTGATGGATAGCAACCTTTTTCAGCTCAGATTTTAGTCTTTTATTACCGCGTTTTGTGCACCCCGAATTTCGGGGTGCTTTTTTTTGCTCCTGATTTAGTTCAAAAAAGGAGGTTTAGTGTTGAAAAACAACTTCTCGGTATTACGTTGTGCAGTTGAAAAAATAGTATTATCTTCGCAGACCCTTTTTAAGGGGAGAAATATCAATATCAATGGACACACTGAGCTACAAGACAGTTTCCGCGAACAAGGAAACAGTAGATAAGCAATGGTTGGTGATCGACGCAGAAGGTCAACCAGTAGGACGATTGAGTTCTGTAATTGCTGCATTATTGCGTGGTAAGCATAAAACCAACTTCACTCCACACGTGGATTGTGGTGATAACGTAATTGTTATCAACGCGGAAAAAGTTGCCTTTACAGGTAACAAGTGGGACGACAAAGAATACGTTCGTTTTTCTGGATATCCTGGAGGACAACGATTCCGTACAGCGAAAGAGGCAATTGCCTTGAAGCCAACGTTTGTCGTTGAGAAAGCTGTAAAAGGTATGTTACCACATACTAAGCTAGGAAATGCTATTTTCAAAAACTTGCATGTATTTGCTGGTTCTGAGCATACACACGAAGCTCAGAAGCCAACAACTTACACTATCAACTGATTATTACCAGCATTATGGAAGTGATTAACACACTCGGAAGAAGAAAGACAGCCGTTGCTCGTATTTATATGACGGAAGGTTCTGGCAAATTTAAAATTAACAAGCGTGAGTCTACGGACTATTTTCCAACGCTAGTTATGCAATACAAGCTGAACCAACCTTTTGAGATTACGGATACGGCTAAGAAATATGATCTTATGGTCAATGTTGACGGTGGTGGACAAACAGGACAGACTGAAGCTGTTCGTTTGGCGATTACACGTGCATTGATTTCGATCAACCCTGAATGGAAATCAGATTTGAAGGCCGCTGGTCTTACAACTCGTGATCCACGTATGGTTGAGCGTAAGAAGCCAGGTCAGCCAAAAGCAAGAAAGAAGTTCCAGTTCAGCAAGCGTTAAAACGCAGCTACTGGACTTGTTTAGCATCCAAACTCTGCGGACCTGTTTTTTACAGACTCGCCGCTGGGTTGCTATTAGAGAAAGTAAACAAGAAAATCCAATATAATGCCAAGAGCAAATTTTGATCAGCTACTTGATGCAGGTTGCCATTTTGGGCACCTAAAACGCAAGTGGAACCCAGGAATGGCTCCTTATATCTTCACTGAGAAGAAAGGAATCCATATTATTGACCTACACAAGACTGTAATTAAACTTGACGAAGCATGTTCTGCTCTTAAGCAGATTGCAAAGTCGGGCAAGAAGGTAATCTTTGTTGCTACTAAGAAGCAAGCCAAAGATCTTGTTGCTGAACGCGTTGGAGCGGCGAACATGCCGTTCGTAACTGAGCGTTGGTCTGGTGGTATGTTGACAAACTTCGCAACGATTCGTAAGTCTGTAAAGAAGATGAATCGTATTGAGAAGATGAAAACAGACGGAACGTTTGAGGCTATGTCTAAGCGTGAGCGTCTTTTCAAAACTCGTCAGCAAGCCAAGCTTGAGAAAAACCTTGGTTCGATCGCTGATCTTACAAGAATCCCTGCTGCTGTATTCGTTGTTGACGTAAGTAAAGAGAACATTGCTGTTGCTGAGGCTGTAAAATTGGGTATTCCAGTTTTCGCTATCATCGACACAAATTCTGATCCAACTCACGTTGATTTCCCAATTCCAGCAAACGATGATGCATCGAAGTCTATCGCGATGATCATGGATATCGTTTGTGAAGCTGTTATTGAAGGACACAACGAGCGTAAAACAGAACGTGATTCTGCCGAAGCTAAAGCTGAAAAAGCTGCTCAGACAAAGAAAGCTGAGAAAGCTCCTGCGAAGAAAGCTGAAAAAGTTGAAGCTGCTCCTGTTGCTAAGGCCGAAGCTGCTCCTGTTGCTGAAGCTCCTGCTGCTAAAGCTGAAGAGGCTCCTGCCGCTAAAGCCGAAGAAGCTCCTGCTGCCAAGACTGAAGAAGCACCTGCTGCTGATTCTGCCAAGGGAGAGGAAAAGGCTTAATTTCAACTGCCAGACATCGACTGGCTAGATTAAAAACACATTTTTAAATATATAACACTGTAGCCATGAAGATTACAGCTGCTGATGTAAACAAGCTCCGCCAGCAAACTGGAGCCGGAATGATGGATTGTAAAAAAGCTCTGCAAGAAGCCGAAGGCGACTTTCAAGCTGCGATCGATCACCTCCGTAAGCAAGGTCAGAAAGTTGCTGCCAAGCGTAGTGACCGTGATGCAAAAGAAGGATTAGTGATTGCTAAGGTTGCCAATGGTGGTGGTCAAGGTGCATTGATCGTTCTGAACTGCGAAACTGATTTTGTTGCTAAGAATGATGACTTCCACGTTGTTGCAAATACAATTATGGACGTTGCGTTGAATAATGCACCTGCCGATCTTGATGCCTTGAAGGCTATGGATTATGGTGATGGTCTCAATATTGCCGACAAGATTACTGAGCAAATTGGTAAGATTGGCGAGAAGATTGAGCTGTCAACATATGAGAAGGTGAATGCAGATTCAGTTATCGCTTACAATCACCCAGGAAATCGTCTAGCCTCTATCGTTGGCTTTACGAAAGAAGCTACTGGTGATATTGGACGCGATGTTGCAATGCAAGTTGCAGCAATGGCTCCAGTGGCCGTTAACGCTGACGGTGTTTCACCTGACGTAATTGCTAAAGAGTTGGAGATCGGTAAAGATCTTGCTATTCAAGAAGGAAAGCCTGCTGAAATGGCAGAAAAGATTGCCAAAGGGCGTCTAGGTAAATTCCTGAAAGAAGCAACTCTATTGAGCCAGCCTTTCATCAAGGATAACAAAATGACTATTGATCAGTACTTGAGAGCTTCTGATAAGGACTTGACTGTTACTGAATTCCGTCGTGTTGCTTTGAACTAATACGACTCAAAGATTTTCTTTGTTAAAGCCAATCTCCGAAAGGGGGTTGGCTTTTTTTATGCATAACATATGAACGCGTTGCAAACGCACACGAGTGGTGACTAGGATAAAGGTCCATCACGCAACAAGGTAATCGAGCATAGAAACTCTACTGCAGTTGATACTCTATAATTTAAGTATCGCCGTCGAGCTCCTTACGCTAATACCAATCCGTCGTAAGTAACATTTATCCTTAAACTCGATCATCTCAAAAAAAGAACCTACTTCCTCATCTTGTGAGACATAGGAAACATTCTCGATTAGAATCGTGCGTTGATCCATTGGCCTATCAGTATTTGGACTTCCGGTGCCATCGTCTCTTCAAGCAGACCATATTCTGTGATTGAACCCGTTTCACAATGCTGAAAAAGATGATTCAATCCGGGAAATGCATGAATCTCAAAATCGGGGTTTCCGCTCGATTTCATGGCATATTCGATGGCCGAAAGATTCTTGTAACAAGGCACCTGAATATCGAGTAGACCATTGATGGCTAAAAGTGGACAGCTCGTTAACTTCAAAGCTGTTGTCGGATCGGATTGGATAAAATATTGGTACCAAGGATCGGTAAACTGCTTAAGTCTCGCTTTGATCAAGGATTCACGACCTCCATAGATGGCAGCCTCTTCATTACTCACAATTTCTAGACCTCTTCTGATTATTGGACGAAGTTGCTCTTCCAATTCTTTTACCGTTTCAGGATTGACGATTACTTGGATCACTTCGCGCAACATGTTCTCCATAGTGACAATGTCAGGCTCTCCAGATCCAATTGATTCCATCATCAAACGTGTTTGGTCAAGAACTATCTCGCGCCCTGTCGTTCCTGGACCAGCTAGCATTATAACAAAAGAAACCATCCGATTTTTAGCAGCTACCATGGGAGCGATCAGACCGCCTTCGCTATGACCTATCAATCCAATAGACATGGGATCGATCTTGCTATGCGAAAGGGCCCAGTCAATGGCCGCATTAACATCGCGGGCAAAATCTTCAGATGTTGATCCCCCAAATGTACCTCCCGATTCGGCTACTCCTCGATCGTCGTATCGTAAAACTGCTATCCCTTGTCGTGTCAAGTGGTCGGCCAATACCCAGAATGGTTTGTGATCCATGATAGTTTCATCTCTATCCTGTGGACCAGATCCAGATATTAATATGGCAAGGGGAGACTTGGACTTGCCCTGTGGGAGGGTCAAAGTACCTGATAATTTATGGCCTCCATCTGGATTGGTAAATGAAACCTTGGAAACGGCATACCCATAAGGTTCATTCGGCTCCTGAGGTCTGTGAGGCTTTGGAGCTGGAATGAACTCGCGCTGTAAAAGGAGTGGCACGCGAAAACCTCCCTGAGAAACAAACCCATGAAATTTTTCATTTCGGAACTGCCCGCGGTAGGTGAGCTTTATACTATCCAATTGAATAACCAGACTGTCATTCTTAAAAGCGATAGAACTGCAGGGAATATCAAACGAATCTTGGTCAGGGCTATCCATTGTGGTTACAAGGTTTCGGTCCAATGAGTCGAGGTGAAAATCTATGCGCATTTTTTGTCCCCCGAAATTGGCCACCCCATGCCAAGTGCCGGTTACATCCTGTGCGCATGGAAGAAGTGAAAGAATGCCAAACAATAAAAGCAGTGAGATTCGATAGATCATAGTTGCGAATGTATCGATTTGGGGGCTTTGGTCGCTGAATAAATAGGTTTGGCAAATTGATCTTTTAGATTATCTCATCAATTCTCGATCTTCTGCATTTCACTACCCATGTTTTTTTGCATCTTCGCAATATCAATATGACAGCAACATGAAATACCATCGAATACTTCTTAAGTTAAGTGGAGAAGCCCTATTGGGGGAAAAGGAATTTGGCATCGATCATGTTAGACTTTCCGAATATGCCAAGCAAGTGAAAGAAGTTGTTGATGCGGGCTGTGAAGTAGCTATCGTTATTGGAGGTGGAAATATTTTCCGTGGAATTCAAGGTGAAGAAGGTGGTATAGAACGCACACAAGCCGATTATATGGGGATGTTGGCCACTATGATTAACTCAATGGCACTGCAAGCGTCCCTTGAGCAACAGGGCGTTAGCACCCGTTTGCAATCGGCGATCGAAATGAAGGCTGTCGCTGAACCATTTATTCGTCGTCGTGCTGTGCGACATCTAGAGAAAGGTCGCGTTGTAATCTTTGGTGCCGGCACGGGAAATCCTTACTTCACCACAGACTCTGCCGCATCGCTCAGAGCTATCGAGATTGATGCCGATGTTATTTTGAAAGGAACTCGTGTAGATGGTATTTACACTGCAGATCCCGAAAAAGATCCAACTGCAACTAAATTCGAAACAGTCACCTTTGACGAGGTCTATAAAAAAGGCTTGAATGTCATGGATATGACTGCTTTCACTTTGTGTAAAGAGAATAATTTGCCGATTATCGTGTTTGACATGAATACCCCAGGAAACTTATTGAGGGTATTGAACGGTGAGCAGGTAGGTACTTTGGTAGAAATCTGATAAATTTGTGTGAGTAAATTTTAAGACATGGTTGAAGAAGTAAACGAAGCAATAGAAGAATCAAAAGGTCACATGGACAAAGCTATGGATCATCTTGATGTCGGTTTGGCAAAGATCCGAGCTGGAAAAGCCAATCCTTCTATGTTGTCTGGAGTTATGGTTGAATACTATGGCAGCCAGACTCCCTTGAGTCAAGTGGCAAACGTCAATACTCCCGATGCACGCACGCTGAGCGTTCAAGCTTGGGAGAAGCAAATGCTCGAGCCTATTGCCACTGCAATCATGAATGCCAACTTGGGTTTAAACCCACAAAACAATGGTGAGGTCATTCTTATCAATGTTCCTGTTCTAACTGAAGAGCGTCGTTTGGCCCTTTGTAAACAAGCCAAGTCTGAAGGCGAACATGCGAAGGTAAGTCTGCGCAATGCTCGAAAAGATGCCAACGATTTCATCAAAATGGCGGAGAAAGAAGGATTGAGCGAGGACATGGCCAAAACTCTTGAAACCAAAATTCAAGTGCTTACTGATAATTACAATCGCAAAGTTGATTCAATTATCATCGCCAAAGAGGCCGATATCATGAAAGTCTAAGGACTTGCATTGATGCATTTGCGCTTGTCGCTAATACCCTTGAAAATTTTATTTTGATGCTAAAGCCTGAGCCATTTCTCGGGTAGCTTGATCTGTCGCGAAGTAATCCTCCAATGTTGGCTTAGCCATAAATTGCACGTCGTTGAGGCACTGCTCTATCATGTCCGACATCTCCAAAAATCCAATCTGATCTTTTAGAAATAAAGCAACGGCTATTTCGTTGGCTGCGTTCAAAATACACGGAGCATTGCCTCCGCGATTAAGCGCGTCAAAGGCAAGTTGTAAATTTCTAAATGTCTTCGGATCCGGCTGCTCAAAAGTGAGATTGGGATAATCCATGAAGTTGAATCGAGGGAAAGACGAAGAAATACGATCCGGATAGGCCATGGCGTATTGAATGGGAAGCTTCATATCTGGCAAGCCCATTTGTGCCTTCATCGAGCCATCTTCAAATTGCACGATCGAGTGAATGATGCTCTGAGGGTGAACAATAACGTCGATTTGTTCTGTTTTTAACCCAAACAACCACTTGGCCTCAATCACTTCGAGACCTTTGTTCATCATACTCGCCGAGTCGATGGTGATTTTAGCACCCATCTCCCAATTCGGATGTTTGAGTGCTTGCTCCCGTGTGACTTTCCCGAGTTGTTCGCTTCTATAGCCTCTAAAAGGACCACCTGAAGCTGTGAGGTAAATTTTCTCGATGCGGTTGTGAAATTCTCCTGACAGGCATTGAAAAATTGCGCTGTGCTCGCTATCAACAGGGTAAATATTGACACCTTTTTCACTGGCGGCCTTGGTAACGATCTCCCCAGCAACCACCAAAGTTTCTTTGTTGGCAAGGGCAATGCTTTTGCCCGCCGCAATGGCCCGCATGGTAGGTCGCAAACCAGCAAAACCCACCAAAGCAGTGACAACAAGATCAATCTCATCCATCTCTACAACTTGAGCCAAGGCTTCTTCACCTGAATAGGTTTTGATTCCTAAACTCCACAATTCGTCGCTGAGCGTTTTGTAGTGCGCGTCATTGACAATAACAACTGCATTAGGCTTGTATTTACGAGCCTGTTCCAACAACAAAGCATGGTTGGAATGAGCAGTAAGTACTTCAACTTGAAATTTGTCAGGGTGTTCGCTTATGACCTCAAGAGCTTGAGTGCCTATTGAACCTGTCGAACCCAAAAGGGCTATTTTTTTCGGTGAATCCACGGTGAGCTTTTACATAAACCCTAGTTCGAGCATAGCTTCTTCGCTCATCATGCTCTTGTCCCAAGGTGGTTCGAAAGTTATCTCAACTTTCGCAGACTTTATCTCTTTTAGGCTAGCAACTTTTTCCTCAACTTCTACAGGGAGCGTTTCGGCCACCGGACAAGAAGGAGAAGTAAGGGTCATAGCGATCGTTGCGTGCATGTCTGCATCCACGCTCACGTCATATATAAGTCCAAGTTCAAAAATATCGACTGGAATTTCTGGATCGTAAATAGTCTTAATGACTTCGATAATCTGATCTTCCAATTGTCGCTTGGATTTCTTTGTTCCGAATAGTTTGCTCATGCCACTCATGGTGTCTTCCGTTCTTTCTATGCCGTTTGTCCTGAAAAAGCCAATCCGTACATCTTCATTTGCTTGATCATTGCCGCCAATCCATTGCTTCGGGTGGCAGATAAGTGATCGTGCAATCCAATTTCATTGATGAAATGTAAGTCCGCAGAAATAATTTCTTTAGGCGTCAAATCAGTCAATACTCGTGTGATCAATCCGACTAGTCCTTTAGTGATTATCGCGTCGCTGTCGGCAGTAAATACCACGCGGCCAACTTCCGATAATTCAGCATGCAGCCACACTTGAGACTGACAACCTTTTATCAAATTGTCTTCAGTTTTGTGCTGAGCGTCTATCAAGGCAAGGTCTTTTCCTAGTTCAATGATATGCTCATACTTCTGCATCCAATCCTCGAAAAAGCCGAACTCTTCTACTATTTCCGCTTGTCTGTTCTCTACACTGGTCATAATCACAATCTTGACGCAAAGTTACTTATTTAGATTGAATTTAGATAATAGAATAGCAGGGGATTGGAACTTTATTGCTAGGGCAATTTTGAGCTTTATCAAGAAGTAGTTTTAGCCTATCGGCAAATGCCGTGCAGAGTTATTTAGCAACTTGTCTCGCTGACCATCGATCGAAGACGAAGCTTACTAGCAGTCCGAAAATAGCAAAGACAGCTAGTACTAAGAATACCAGTCGGTGGCCCAAAGGCCCGGGGTTGTTGTCTAGTAAATACCCCATCAACGGACTCATGAATACATCAGGCGTGTAGCCTATTACGGAAATTAGACCTACTGCAGTTCCAGTGGCTACAAGGGGAATTGCTGCTTCTTTCATGATAGAAAAGTAGACTCCGCGAATGCCGAAAACGCCTGTCAATGTAGCGGCAAAAATCACGATCATGACTACTGCTTCATGTTCAAATGTTCCTGAATAAATCAAAAGTGCTCCCCCAGCCATTGCGAAAAAAGCGATCTTGATTACTCCCGTTCCTGAATATTTATCTGCTAGAAATCCAGCGAGAATAGCAAAAATTGGCCTTAACCACATGCTGGAAGTAGTGACCGCAGCCGATTCTACTTCAGTAAAATTGAGAACTTCAAAGGAATAAAGTGAAAAGTCATCGGTGGATTTATAGCCTACGTAAGCGCATATTATAATCAGTGATTGCATCCAAACTCCTGGAAGTTTCATGACATGTATGATTTCTAATGCAGTTGGCAACGCATGTTCAGGATCGATTGATTTACTGCTTTTGGGAACCACAACCCACACTAGGACTCCCACCAAAAAGACTATCAGGGCAGTGACAAGAATAATCACTTGGAAAGAGAAATGGTTGGTTTCCGCAATTGGATTCAAGGGATTGTTGGCCAAAAGTGTGAAAACACCAAGTAAAATAGCGCCAACAATTCCAGCCATTACGCCGCGTCCACCCTCCAAAAAGCCAAAAGCCCTTCCTTGAAATTGGTAGCCGCCCCATTCACGTGTACTCTTAATCAAAGCGGCCCAGAATAGGAAAATGGTCGTAAAACCCCAGAATGCGAATACTATGTATAACGCCGCTAGTTCTGGAATTGTAGCCATGACCAAGCCACCCAAAGAAGTGATCCATAAAGCTGCGGCCATCAGATTACGTGCGGGATATTTATCGGCAAGTGGACCACCAAAAAAGTAGGAGACCATGGCCACAATTCCGTAGTAGGAAAAGCATGTTCCCAACTCGAAATTGTTGATGTCAAAGACTTGCAGATACGTTGGCCGGAATACACGTGCGATGGTAAATGGCAACATAAAAATTGCCTCTCCTGCTAAGATCAATGTTAGCAGAATTCCAATATTTTTAAAACGGTTTTCAGTTAAAGGCACGCTGCAAATACGACCATTACAGTTACTTTTCCAAGTTGAAAGAAGTTCTTAACGCACCAAATTGTCCCGAAAAAACAACATAGGTGTCAGTTAAACGGTGCATTTGCCTTTATGGCTGAGAAAATGGTGACTAAAACTCACAAATTGAATCGAAATGTTGTGGTTCAGCCATTCGGGCAAATTTCCTGTGGTCAATACCTCATCGAGGGTGTGGGGAGAGGAAGGCAGGAGAACAACGGCCGACGTAATATTGAGTTCATCCTCGTTGAACCAGCTGCGGTAATGCTCAATATTATTGGGTTCGATGCTGGACTTTCCATAAAACACCGTACACATGGGCGAACTCCAGTAACCTTCATTGTCTTTCACTCTAAAACCTACTTGATGGAATCCGTCGGTTAGATTTTCCGTTAAATTTTCCTGAATAGTCTCTGTCTTATTGCCACCTAGAGCCAAAATCTATGTGTTACTTTTATCTTGATCGTATCAATATTCAGCTTGCACCAAAGCATTTCCAGGTAAGATAGTTGGCGGGATAAAAAATATCTTGGACTTACCAGTATTGATATGCGACAATTTGCTGGGCAGTTGAAGCCGCACTTATGGCTGTTTGCAATTCGCTACAGGCAGTCGTTGTGCTGAGGTGTTCGACAAGGATAGTGGTTATTTGGGCCCATGAAGAATAGGTCTGCCATTCGAACTTTCCTTTCAGGTATAGTAATTCGAATAATGAGAATATGGATCAAATTTTACGAGTCTTTCGAATCAGGATTAGCAACACTTGCCATGAACTTGCGGTAGGCCTCAGGTGTATCAATATCATTAAAATAGGCCGCTGGTTTAATGACCAAAGGATCCAATTTATTGAGCAATTTTTGAGCGCCTTGATCGCTTTTTAGTGCTATCAATTTCTGGAAATATTTCGCTCCAAAAATCGACGGAACGCCATTGTTGTTAGGGTAGGAAGTTGCAACAATTCGATCGGGCTGTTCGGAAAAAGCCTGCACCAGTTTCGTAAGATGGGATGCGTCAACCATTGGCTGATCCGCGAGTAGTATAAGTACTCCTCGATAGTCGGATGATGCAATTAGGCCAACTCCCTCGGAGATTGACGTGCCGATGCCTTTTTGCCAGTCGGCATTGACAATAATTTGGACTTGCTCTTCCTCGATTTTCCCTGCGATAGCGGTCGACCCTGAACCGATTACGACGTAAACATGTGCGTCGGGAATACTCTTAGCCACGCGAATTGATTGCGTCAACAAAGTTCCCTCACCAAATGGCAAAAGCTGCTTGGGCTTTCCCATGCGTGATGAGCCTCCAGCGGCTAGAATAAGAATAGCTATGTGATTGGAGCCGGTTGTCATGAGTTAAAACGAACTCCCTCCGCGCTGACTAACTGATCTTCTTCTTGTTTCGACCTATGAATGGATAGGATTTCAGCGATGATGGAAATGGCAATTTCTTGTGGTGTAATACCACCAATGTCCAATCCAGTCGGCCCGTGAATGCGGTCTAGAAATTCGCTTTCGAGCTCCGGACAAAAGTCCATAAAATCGGACAGTAATTTTTCGAATCGCTTTTTGGCGCCCAAAATTCCGAGATACAAAGGAGCGCTACTTTGCAAGGCAATCAAGTGCTTTAAATCTTTGGCATAACTGTGCGACATGAGCACCACTGCGGTTTGCGAGTCGAACTGCAGTTCTTCCAGTTGTTCGGCCGACTGCTCCACGACATGCGTTGCACCAGGAAAATCTGATGGTGATTTGGGATTATTGGGCGAACAGACGACAGTGACTTCCCAGCCAGTTAGTGAAGCCAATACGCACAATTGGACAGCATCATGTTCGGTTCCAATTATGACCAATTTGAAACAAGGAGGAAGGTGTTCTGTGAACGTCGGACCTGCCCAGGATAAATTTGGAACGCTTTCTTTTCCATTGAGGAGAAAACTTTCGCTTTCGGTAAATGTGATGCTAGTTCCAGGTCCTTCAAAAACACCCATATTTTTTGAAAATGGGGAGGTCAGTTTAAATGATTCACGGTCCTTGATTCCAGAATTGAAACGTTCAAGGAGATCAGCGCTAGGCGCAAATGGTTCAATTAGTATGCCTATAGTTCCCTCACAACCCAACTTGAATCGCCCATCGTAGGCCATCATGATCGGTTGATTAGTTTCCAGTACCATTTGCGCTTGTCGCTTGACGTCTTTCTCGACACACCCACCACTTATTGCACCGACAGACTCGCCATTTTCCATGATCAACATGCGGACGCCTGGCTTGCGATAAGAGGAGCCCACTAAGTCAACGACGGTGACCAAAACCGATTTCGTACCGGCTAGTTTGCAAGTAGAATAGAAGTCAAAAATATGGAGAAGTTCGTGTGTCATGTATTAGGCAAGAACTTCAGGATTCATATTTTTCGTAAATGGGATCTTGCTAACACGCACGCCTGTTGCAGCATGAATGGCGTTGGCCACGGCTGCGCCAATTGGAGGCAATGAAGGCTCACCCAAACCGGTTGGAGCAACGTCGCTTTTCACAAAATGCACGTCCACTTGAGGAGTGTCGTTCATTCGAATCATGTCGTACGCGTGAAAATTATCCGCAGTTGGCTTACCGTTTTCAAAAGTAAATTCACCAAACATCGCGTGTCCAATTCCGTCGATAATTCCACCCTGCACTTGGTTCATCGCGCCCAGTGGATTCACCACTACACCACAATCTACTGCGCAAGTTACTTTTTGTACAAATGGTTTGCCATCGCGCATGACCACTTCAGCGATCTCGGCAACGTGAGTGTTATGACAAAAGTATGAGGAGAATCCCTGGTAGACGCCTGCTTTTTGCTTGCCCCAGTTTGATTTTTCAACTACCAGCTGGATCACTCCAATAAGTCGATCTGGCTCGTATCTGCGCTCTTCGTCGACGACATCTTTGGCCTTATTTATCAAGTCGATTCTCATCTGAACAGGATCTTGTCCTAGTGCTGCGGCCAATTCATCGAAGAACGATTGCTCAGCTACGGCGTGAAAATTCGTGTAAGGTGCTCTCCATGCAGCGGTAGTAATGTTGCTCTCAAAGGAAGCCACATCTACTTGGTAATTGTCGATTGAGCCTGCGGGGAAGAAATTGGGGATCAAACTGTACATATTTCCGTTGGCAGCTGCCTCCTTCAAATGATATCCTGAAATGGTACCGTCTTTTATCGATGCGGCAATGCGGTATTTGACTGCAGGGCGGTACATACCTGCGCTCATATCGTCTTCCCGCGTATAAACCACTTTGATTGGTTTCTTGGCAAGGTCAGAAATTAAGGCCGCTTCCATGGCAAAATCACCATAAAGCCGACGTCCAAATCCACCACCCATCCGGGTCATCTCTAAGTTTACTTCTGCGACATCGCGACCTAACGCTTCCGCTATTCCGTGTGCCGTTCCTGCTGGTGTTTGGATAGGGCCAACGAGGTCGATTTTTTCAGCTGTGACATGAGCGAAGAAATTCATGGGCTCCATGCAGTTGTGAGGGAGAAATGGTGACTCGAATGTTCTCTCGATGATCTGATCTGCCTCGGCAAAAGCTGCTGTAACATCACCATCCTTTCGCATCGTTTCGAATTCTGAACCGTCGAGTAGGTCCATCAATGTTTCGTCGTGACCCACGCTGTTTTCAGCTGGTGTACCTTCCGTCCATGTGGCTTTCAACTTCCGCTTTCCTTTCATTGCCGACCAGGTGTTTTGTCCTAGAACGGCTATCTTTTCGTCGAATCGAATGACGTCAAGAACGCCCGAAACGGAACGTGTTTCTGTATCGTCGAAATCGACTAAAGTCTGTCCAAATGCTGGAGGTCTCATGACGACCGCATAGATCATCCCTTCGCGCTTGTAGTCCAGTCCAAAAAGAGGCTTTCCATGAGCGATTTTGTCAACGTCCACATTGCCAATCTTTTGACCAATAATCTTAAAATCAGCTGGGTCTTTGAGGGTGATTTCTGTTGGCGCTTCGAGCTTTGCCGCGTCGAGTACAACTTCGCCATAACCAAGCTTTGCGCCTTTGGCATTGCTGATGATTCCTTCGTTGGTTGAGCATTCGCTTACGTCAACAGCCCACCGATTGGCAGCGGCTTGCATCAACATCATTCGCGCTGTAGCTCCAGCTTCACGAAGAGGCAACCAAGCCATGCGGACGCCATTGCTTCCTCCGGCAAATTGATTTTCGTAATTCTCCATGTCCAGCTTGCCTTGTTCGACAAACACATCGCTCCATGACACATCTAATTCCTCGGCGATGAGCATAGGAAGAGTGGTTTTCACACCTTGACCAATTTCTGGGTTAGGAGAGAAGATCGTGACTTTCCCATCATCCGAAATGCGGATAAACGCATTGAAATCATTGAAAGTTATGTCGGCAATATCTAGGGGAACCACTGCAGCTTCCGTTGCAGGAGTGCACGAGTTCAAGAAGCTTATTCCAATCAAAATTCCACCACTGGCGAGCGCCGATGTTTTGAAAAATGATCTTCTGCTTATAGTATTCTTTGTAGAAGTTGACATTGTGTGGGATTTTGGAATTAGCTGTTGGCAACAGTTTCGATGGCTTTCTGAATGCTGTTGTATGATCCGCAGCGGCAAAGATTTCCGTGCATCGCGAGACGAATTTCATCGGAATTGGCCTTTGGATTCTTTTCTAGAAATGCAGCTGCAGTCATGATTTGTCCAGACTGACAATAACCACATTGCGGAACATCGCATGATTTCCAAGCTTCCTGAAGCGGATGCGGCCCATCGGCAGAAAGACCTTCAATCGTAGTAATCGATTTATCTCCAATTGAGGCGACGGTAGTGAGACAACTGCGAGTTGCAAAACCATCTACATGTACAGTACAAGCGCCACATTGTCCAATTCCACAACCGTATTTGGTGCCTACAAGATCCAATTCATCCCGAAGAATCCACAACAGTGGGGTATCGTTATCCACGTCAACCGTTTGTCGATTTCCGTTAATCTTTAGTTCGTGTGTGGCCATGGGTGAGGAATTTGAAAGGAATCAAATGTGGTTAATTTGAATTCTAAGAGACTCGGAATTCAACAGGAACTAAAACTACGGAAAAATGGGAGGGGAATTTTAAATTAACAAAATGAAACAGTGATTGAATGATGTGTTGTGAGTCACTTGCTGTGCCATGATAGAATGATAGCCGATGATTCTTGCCGCGGTCCCAATCTGTAACCGGGGCCTATATATTCCCGCACTGGTGCCAGTTTGTGACTGGCACCTTTATTTTCCAACTCGACAAGCCTTGATGGAAAAGAACAATACATTTGAAACATTTGAACGCGCTACAAACGTGCACGAGAGAGTGGGTAAGTACCAACATTCTTTACTGCATAGAATGGTGTGGTCACAAGAATATCCACTCTGACTGGGATACAATCAAAATCAAGGTAAAAGCGAACCAATAATATTTCAAATTATTTAACAGCCACAAAAGAATCCAAATGCCATCTCAACCCGAACAACATGGCCAATGAAGGACCCATTTTGTTTGTGCCACCATCGATGACTTTTTCGGCGCCAGTTCCAATGCGATGCTCTACAGTAAACTCCAACTTGTCACCCATCCAAATACCTACAGTAAGTGGAACGTATATTCTACCGAAGACAGAGTTTTTAGCCGCGTAAGTCTCAGTTTCCGTTGTGCTTGAGTTGTTGATCTCCTCTAGGTTTCCGTTTGAATTGCTACGGATTTTAAGCATCTCTGGATTGAAGTTGGTTCCCACAGAACCACCTAGACCCGCGCCAAAATCTAAACGCCAAAGTCTCTTTTTCAATAGGTAGGCGCCAGAAACATTGACCTCGTTGTCCACCAAACAGAATACTGTAGATTTGGTGTCAATATTGTTTTCGGCAGTTTCATTGTACTGCACCATCGCTTCACGACCCATAACCGCATTCACAGAAAATCGAATTTCTTGTGAGGTACTTACTTCTTCATTCTTCAAGTTCGTGCTTGAAAGGCCAAGATTAAAACCTAGCTGAGCCCCCATTACGCAAGCCTCATTTTGAATATCGTAATCTCCTTCCTCCATTGCGATCACCTCCTCGTTCTTGGTATGTCCACGCATCCAGTCAATCGACATGGTTTGGTATTCATCCATCAGCATCCCATGTTGGTGGCCCACCGAGCTTATTTTCCATTGATTCATTCCTGAACCGAGTTGAGCGAAAGCTGAATATCCACCTAGGATACAAAGAGAAAGGATGATGTACTTTTTCATGGCAATAGAGGTTTGGTTTTCATTTTCTTGACATAGGGTCAAGAGCTCGCACAATTAGGAGTGTAAGGTAAATATATGAAAGATAAGCGCTTACGCGCAAATAAGAAGAGGAACTCCTTCAATCAGATTTGTGGCAATGCTTGGAATTTAAAGCAACATTGAACAGGCTTTCTTCACGCCATCAATGAGTTTTTGGACTTCTTCTTCCGTATTGTAAACACTAAAAGAAGCTCGGACTGTTCCAGGAATACAAAAGAGCTCCATCAGAGGTTCAGTGCAGTGATGTCCTGTGCGAACGGCAATGCCCATTTGGTCCAATAGAGAGCCAATGTCAAAGGGATGTGTGCCTTCCACTATAAAAGAAACTACCGATGCCTTATCCTTCGCCGTGCCAATAAGTTTAAGCCCGTCAATGGTTTTCAATCCTTCGGTTGCAAGTTCTTGCAAATGGTCTTCGTGCTTGGCCATTTCGGCAATACCTTGGTCGGTCATCCACTTTGCCGCTGCTGCAAGAGCTATAACACCTTCAATGTGAGGTGTTCCCGCTTCAAATTTATGCGGTAGATCGTTGTACTCCGTTTTTTCGAATGAGACGGACTTAATCATCTCCCCGCCACCTTTCCAAGGAGGCATTGCGTTGAGAATATCTAGTTTGCCATACAAGATTCCAATTCCTGTCGGGCCATACATCTTGTGTCCAGAAATCGTATAGAAGTCACAGTCAAGATCTTGCACATCCAAAGGAACATGGGAGGTGGCTTGTGCTCCATCGGCAAGAAAAACAGCTCCAACGGCATGCGCGTCTGCTGCCATTTGTTTGATTGGATTAATGGTTCCAAGCGTGTTGCTTATGTGGTTAACCGCCACCAATTTCGTCTTGTCCGACAACAACTGACGGTAGGCCTCTTGCTCCAGCTCACCTTGAGCGTTAACTGGAATTACTTTAATTGTGGCTCCTTTTTCTTCGCACACCATTTGCCAAGGAACAATGTTCGAATGATGCTCTAAATGAGAGAGGATTATTTCGTCCCCTGCTTGCAAAAACTTTCGCCCCCAACTCTGCGCGACCAAATTGATGGAGTCTGTCGTTCCAGAGGTAAAGACGATTTCATTTAGATGACCAGCGTTGACAAATTTTGCCATGGTCTCTCGGCCTTGTTCAAAGGCCTCTGTAGCTCTTTGAGACAGATAGTGCACTCCGCGGTGAACATTGGAGTGCGTGGTTTCATAATAGTTGGTTATCGCATCTATGACTGCCTTGGGCTTCTGATTGCTCGCCGCATTGTCAAGGTATACCAAAGGATAGCCATTCACTTTCTGATTGAGAATCGGAAACTGTTTGCGAATAGCTTGAATGTCTAGCTTCGAAGTTGTCACTGTTCTATGTTTTGAATTTCCAGAGCATCAAATACTCTTTGTTGCCATCGCCGCCTGTAACAGGTGAATCAATGGTCTTCCAATGTTTAATACCACAAAGGTCAGCGTTTTCGATCAATCTGTTGCGGACTTTGATCACTCTGTTTTCATCTTTAACAATTCCGTTTTTGCGAACGAAAGCTTTGCCGACTTCAAATTGCGGTTTGAAAAGTGTGATGATTGTTGACTCAGGAGAAGCGTATTGCCTCAAGGTAGGGAAAATCCGTTCAAGGGAGATGAATGAAACATCAACAACAATGAGCGAAGAGGCCTCAGGAATCAACTTTCCTGCAGTGCGTATGTCTGTTTGCTCCATCGATATTATTTCCTTCACGTTATGAAGTGAAGGATGAAGTTGAGCAGTACCTGTATCTACAGCATATACTTTAGTTGCGCCACGATCAATCAATACTTCCGTAAAACCACCGGTAGATGAACCTACGTCTAAACATATTTGCCCAGCGGGCTTAACATCCCAACGATCTAAAGCTTCAATGAGTTTTAAAGCAGCACGGCTAACCCATTTTAATGGCGGTACTGAAAGTTCAAGCTTTGCATCAGCCTCAAATTTCTTCCCCGGTTTTTTGATATTTTTCCCGTCTACGAGTAAGCCGAATTCTTTGATGTAATTCTCAGCACGAGTTCGGGTGTCGAACAATTCGGCTTTAAGCGCCAATGCGTCAAGTCTGAATTCCGTCTGAATTTCCTCTTCCGGGGCATCTTCTATATTCTCTTCGTTCTCAAGCATTTTTTCGATTTTTTCGGATGATAGTCAAGATACTAAACGATACTAGGAACCCCAAAATTCCGGCAGTCAGCGCAAGCGCAAAGCTACCTATGAGATACTGCGAAAAGTTGATGTAGATAGACTCCAAGGTCATATCTCTCCAATTGTCAATTTTATTGGGATTGGCAATGAATAGTCCGCCCATCTTATAAGATCCGTAGATGATAAATGGAATGGCAGGGGGAATAGAAATATTGGAGAATGCCAGTACTACAACTTTGTTCAACTTCAACGGAACTGCCAGTGCCGCAGCCACCAACATCTGAAATCCCCAGAGCGGAGCAATACCCATGAATAATCCGAAGCCGATTGCCGAGCTCTTTTTACCAGTAGGTTCATTGATGTCAATAAGGTCTTCTTTGATCACTTTCCAAATTCCTTGTTGCTTCACGTACCTGAAAAGACGAAGTGGCAATTGCCAGAGGAGTGTGATGGTAACGAGTGCTGTATTGAGTAAACTAATTCGAAAGAAATCTGGACCCGGTCGGAAGTGACTTACCCGTTCTTCAGGGTCGTAAATTGCGCGGACGGGAACGTTGAATATCTTGACCTCTTTCCAGGCGAGACGAACGAGGATTTCAATTTCGAATTCGAACTTCCCGGTGTAAAATTTCATGCCTTTGGTGTGATGCAAAGGGTAGGCTCGAAAACCAGTTTGTGTATCTGGTAATCTCTGTCCTGTCTCAATCCAAAACCAGAAATTTGAGAAGCGATTCCCAAAACTGCTTTTCTTAGGAGCACCTTCACTGATCAAGTCGCGAGCACCAATTATGAGACTGTCAGGATTTTCTTGAAGTGCGTCTATGAACAACGGAATATTTTCGGCCAGATGTTGTCCATCACTATCAATGGTGACGGCATAGCGAAAACCCATTTCCGCAGCGCGCGCTAAACCCACTTTTAAAGCGGCTCCTTTACCTTGGTTTTCGTCAAAATGAATAATGGTAGCGGCTTGTTCAAACTCGCTCAGAATTCCCTTCGTATCGTCTGTGCTGCCGTCATTGACAATGAACACATCAGTGCAATATTTAAGCACATCAGAAATCACACGTTTAAGCGTCTTTGCGTTGTCGTATGTGGCAACGAGAAGGCAAATTTTCAGATCGGCGCAGTCCTTAGGATACGTCTTTGAAGCTTGCATTGAGTTTGAAATATGTTGCTCCGCCATGATCCGCTCGTGAGATGATTTTTACGCCCTCTTCAGTATCTGTGCACGTGATGTACACGTCCAATGTAGGGGTAGCATTGGGGTCAACAAATTTTAGAAATTTGATGCTTCGGGCTTCGTTCAAGAACAATTTCTTCCCGCTAATCTCTTCAGTGAGTTCTTTGATCATTGCCGCGAACATCACTCCAGGAGCAATAGGTTGTCCCGGAAAATGTCCTTTGTAGACTGGGTGATCGTCGTTCAAAGTAACATTAAAAACCCAACCTTTCTCGTCCTTCGAAGACGCCGTTTTATTATAGAAAGCTGCCATAATTCAATTCGTGGGCTCAAAAATCGTCATTTCAAGGGGAAGGTTGGCCTTTTGATTGGAAAATAAAATCTCGGTAGAGTTTCCATCAGCCTCTGACATGGTCATATTATCCAGAAAGTAGGTATTCTTCGCTACGACAAGCTCGACCATTGCGACAAATTTTCTCACCATTTTTTTCTCCGGAACGAGGTGGACTTTATAACCAGATGCACTTTCAAAAAAGGTGATTTCAAAGTCTTCGTTGTCTGCCAAATCTCCAGACAAAACCGACGACATCATTTCATTGATCATCGAAAATTGTCGATTTTTACTCAAATCAAAAGCTTCCGTTTCTCCATCTTTCACGACATAAGCCATCTCTCCATTCATGATCAAAATATTGCTATTGGGTTTCACTTCTTCCCAGCGAATTTTGTCTTGACCTGAAGCATAGAATATTCCATCGGACTGAATGGGCTTGTTCATGTATGAAAGATGTTTGTTTTGGACATACGTGGCCGACAAAGTCTCATGCGATTCGGCTGCTTTTTGGTACGCGGCGACAAAGGCCGATGCATTTGCCAAAGGCTTATAATCCTGAGCAAAACCGAAAGCGGTGATAAACATCGCGCATAGGAATAGCCCAAACGTCTTAAGATTGAATCGAATCGATAAATGCATGTGGGTCGGCGAATTTGATTTCATTACGTGCTGCCCACTGCAAAAACTCGTCCAAATTGTTCTTGGAGAAATCACTGTGGTCGTGTAAAAGTACGATGCTGTTATTTTTAATGTTCTTTTTAAGCTTTTTACTCACTTCATCCCCCGATTTCATAGTGTCAAATGATCGAAGATTCCATCCTATTGTAAGGAGGTTCATGCGTTTTACCGCTCGACCAATTCGTGGATTCGTAAGTCCATAAGGCACTCGAAAAGGAACTATAGATTGAGGCGTAAGTGGCTCAATCTGGCCAGCGCATTTTTCAATGTCTTCAACAACACTTTGGGTGGTCATCATCGGGAAGTTCTTAGCGTGTGAATAGCTGTGATTACCGATCATGTGCCCCATGGAAATCAACCCTTTTACGATATTCTGATGTTCGGATATCTGCTCGCCAATAAGAAAGAAAACTCCTTTAACTCCATGCTTGCTAAGGGTCTCAGCAACCCGCAAGGTATCGCTATCGATAGGTCCGTCGTCAAAGGTCAAAAGCGCACCTTGTCCTCTGGTAGAATTGACATAAGGGATAAAAAATCTGAGTTGAACATTCTTGACTGCGAAAAAAAGAATGAGCATATGAATCACCACAATCGAAGCTATGATATACCAACGTAGCGGACTTTCCCACTGCATAAATGCAAGCGTGCAAAATACCAAGGTCAAGATGTTGAGTAGGTAAATTTTCAATGTTTTCTGCAGTAAGTGACACCAAATGATCGGTCAAGATACTGATTGAAAATGCAAATTGAAACGGGCCGACCGAGGTTGGGCGTTTTTTCGGTGATAATAAGGAATGCCATGTGCAGTGCAAAAGCCGAATTGGACATGTGCAGTCCGCAATAGTCGTTAAAGTTGATAATCTCGCCATCGAAAGCAGGAAGCTCTTGAGCAACAGGGCCTGAATTTCCTACGAGCATCATTTCGGCGTTTAAGCCGCTGGCAAATGCTATGGCGTCTTCGCGATTGGCAAACACTTCGCATTCAAGCAATTCGCACCCGGAAACTTCTTTACTGATTTTCGCAAATGTGGCACCTTCACTGAATTCATCCAGCTGCTTTTGGCTAAGTCCTAAGGCCTCGCCAATTTCCGTAAGAAGGGGTGTCTTTTCATCCACTCCTCCCACGAGAACTGCGTTTTCTCCACCTTGTATCCAAAGCATTCCGTCCATCAAGGCTACCTCAAAAGAGATTCCATTTTGGACATGTGTAATGTTGTAGTTGTGATTGCCGAGGTTCAAAGCAATTTGTCCGCTAGCCGTGTTGTGTGTCGACTGGATAAAAGGAGTCGGACTTACGATATCCGGCGCCCCGCGCAGTGATCCAAGGAATTTCTCCGAGTCTTTCAAGCATCCCATACCAGAACCTACGATGATAGGCTCCTCTTTTCCAGCACCCGCTTCCAATGCCGACCAAACACCCATCTTGACAGCATTTCCCATCCGACGCATATTGGCAGGTGAGATGCAATCGCGGTAGTTAGGCGCTACAATTGGACAAGGGAAGGCGATAGGAAGAAGTTCATTTTGTTCTGCCTGAACCGAAATTGCGGATGTTGAGTGAATGTAGACCATGTCAGAGAGCAGAAAAGATTACTGTTGAATTGTTTCCGCCAAAACCAAAGCTGTTGGAAAGAACATGTTTCACTTCTTTATCTATAAGTTCGGTTTGAGGAGACAGACCAGTTTCATTCAAGGGCGTCTTAAAGTTGAGGTTGGGCCAAATCTTTCCTTGGCGAATACTCATCACACTAAAGACAGCTTCAATGGCACCAGCAGCAGCCAGCGTGTGGCCAGTAAAACCCTTCGTCGAACTAAATGGTGGTACGGGATCGAAAACTTGCTGGATAGCCACTGACTCGCTCAAGTCATTGTTTGGAGTAGCTGTTCCATGTGCATTGATGTAGTCAATTTCATCGGCACGCAGACCAGCACATTTTAAAGCTGCTGACATACTCAATACGGCACCTTTCCCTTCTGGAGAAGATGCTGTAGCATGAAAGGCATCATTGGCATTTGCCCATCCGGTGAGGCAGGCGAGGGGAGTGTTACCGCTCTTCAATGCCGATTCTTCGCTTTCTAAAAGGACGTAGGCAGCACCTTCACCGAGATTTAAACCGGCACGCGTGTCGTCAAATGGGCGGCACAATTCGCGGTCATAGATCATGAGTGATTCGAAGCCACGCATGGTGAAATTCGATAAGGCATCCGTTCCGCCAACAATGATGCGGTCATACTTTCCAGAGCGGATCATCCGTGCTCCGAGCATCAGTGCATTCGCAGCTGAGGAGCAAGCAGTAGACAAAGTTGTATTGTATAAATTCCAGTCGTAGAAATTTAGAATTTGATCGTTGATCTGCCCTAAATTATGTTGTAGAAATTTAGAATAATCCCATCCCTCTCGGTCTTTTAGATATTCTTGCTCGGTAGTGTCCATTCCGCCCACAGAAGTGGCGTTAATGAGACCCGATCCTTTTCCATCTATGAAATTTGTTGAGCTCAGCAAATCTTGAATGGCCGACATAGCCAGTGCTGTTGAGCGCGATAGGTCTGCGGGTAATGTGTCAATACCTGCAGTTGTAAGAATTTCTTCTACCGACTGGTCGAGCTCACCACCCCAATAAGCATGAGGCAAACCACCTACGCGCTTGACATCTTTGATGCCAGAACGTCGATTTGTCAGCGCATCGGAGTGTTGTTCTACACCTCGCCCCATGGAAGAGACGATACCCATACCGGTAATCAGAATTTTTTTCAAGACGTATGCTCAAGGATGTAGTCCGACATAGAATCGATCGTGTAAAATACACGACGACCGTCTTCAGGGTTGGTCACTTTAAGCCCGTAGTGCTTTTCGAGCATTACGATCATTTCAAGTGCATCAATTGAATCTAGTCCTAGTCCATCGCCGAATAATGGCTCGTCGTTAGGAATGTCTGAAGGCTTCAAATCGTCTAAGTTGAGGTGTTCAATCACCTGCACTTTGAGCTTCTCTTTCAAATCGTCCATGTCACTTAATTATTTGCTTCAAATTTAGGGCGGTAAAAGGAATTCCGCCATCTATTTCTTTATTTTCTATCCAAATCAAATGAGCTTCAAAATTATCGCTCAAAGAATTTACTATTCCGAGAACACAAGCCTTGGCTTTCCTAAATGCGAAGTTGTTGCTCATTACCTCATACAGAAAGTTGATGTCAGGTTCTTCCGTTACCGTAAAAAGCTGTTCTCCATGCCACTTGTGGCGGATTCCTAGTTCGCCTAAAACGATGTTTGGAAGGGTATAAACGAAGATTGCAGGACTAGCAGCACCTTCACGGAATGACTTTTGGTGTTTGACATCAGACTCCAAACTTGAGTCACTGTTGTTAAAAAGCAAGGCTATATCGTCGTCCTTCAACTCTTGAATGCGTGGATGAGCTTTTACGATGAACTCAGTCCCAAGCACGCCTAGTTTACACAGACGATCCATTTTGAAGAACTTCGGATATGCCATTTCAAGCAGATCGTAGCCTTGTCTGATTATATCTTCACCTTGAGCCACTTCCTCGCCGTTGACAACAATCTTATCTGCTGTGATATGTACGTGTGTGCCTATCATGGAGCTTTGAATAATGCCGCAGCGTTACAACCACCAAATCCGCTGGCAGTTTTTAATACTATTTCAGACGATAAAGACATGGTTGCAGATGCAATTCCCATGGTCTCACTCGTGCCATGTTCCTCGAAGCCGAGACTTCCAAGAATCACTTCGTTTCTGACACTTTGGAACAACAATGCAAGTTCCATTACTCCTGCTGCCCCGAGCGTGTGTCCAATATATCCCTTCAATGAGTTGACAGGGGTATATTGAAGCTCTGCGCGTTTTAGGGCAAGAGATTCCATGTCATCGTTGTATCTGGTTGCCGTTCCATGAGCGCAGATTTGGCTAATGTTTTCAGGTTTTATTCCTGCGTACTTGATCGATCTTTTGATGGCACGAAACAAGCCTTCTCCTGTTCGTGATGGTCCACTTATGTGATTGGCGTCATTTGCGCAAGCACCTCCTAAGTACGTAAAAGGCTCCTCCAAGTAAATATTTTCGGACGACACACAAATACAAGCACTTCCTTCTCCTAAAGCTATCCCATCACGGTTGGCGTCATAGGGTCGGCAAGTGGTCTCAGAAATTGCGAAAAACGACTCAAATCCGGCAATCGTGAAAGGAGTTACCAGGTCTACTCCGCACACAATGACATGATCGTACTGACCTCGACGAATAAAATCGGAGGCTGTTATAACGGCCAATACACCCGATATGCATGCATTTGAAACGGTTTGAACGCTTCCGGCAAAATTGAGTTTTTTACTTATTGCGTCTCCTAATTTGTGCAAGCGCGCCGCCTCAGTATCCTCAGCAATCAATTCAATATCGCCTTTAGTCGTGCTCAAAAGAAGCAAGGTTTTCGGACTGCTTAATAGGTCACGAGTGACTTGATCAAGACTGCCTTCAATGCACTTTACGGCTAGCGATACGATGAATCGTTCTCCTTCAATGGAGATTTCAGCGCGTTGTTCGTCAGTAAATTTAGCCGCTGGCAAATTCGCGTTCTGAACACCCAAACCTTCATGCATTTCAATGGACGTTTCTCCATCCATCGCCTCCATGAAGGCATCCTCTGCGGTCATGCCCAAGGGGGCTATAATATTTTCAGCACCGATGTATATCATTTGATTTCTTGCCAGGTTTGTTGTGATTTCCAGTCGATAAAAAATTGCGGAGTTATAAGTTGCAATTCACCATCCAAATTGATAAAAGCTTGGGTGGTCTCCGCTTTTGCGCACACTTGGTCTTGATCGTTTCTAATTTCGTATTGACATACAATTTTAGCCGCAATCGTGTCAAGAACAGATATGTGAACACGGTATTTCTTTTCGTAGTAGAGCGGTAACTTGTAGTCCAAATTCATTTTGACTATTGGAATCATGAACTTGTTGCGGTACACGTCCATGTAGCCCATTCCGAATTTAGCACCCATTTTTTCACGGGCATCTTCTAAGTACTTGACATAGTTTCCATGCCATACTACACCCATAGAATCTACCTCGCTAAAGCGGGTATTGATATCGATATAAGTCGACAGAACTTTATTTACAGAAGGTTTTTTCATTGTAGAAAAATCTTCATTTCGCAGGTAGCAACTAGTTCACCATCTATTTTAGACGTGCCTTGAATAACAGTAATCCCGGTCAATTGATGCGTGACTTCGATAGTTGTTTCAAGTCTTTGAGCAACTTTCGGTCGGCGTACAATTTGTAACTTGGATACAGCTCCGATAAATCCTACTGGAGCTGGCTTGTTACTGGTAAAGAACTCGTATCCAACGCCGGCTGCAGCGCTTTGGGCGATATTCTCGATGAGTCCCGATTCAGAAAGCTCATCGCCATCCAGTAGGATATGCCCTTCGGGAACAACAAATTGAGTGACAGACTTTGTCTGGCTCTGTTCCAGTAGATCGTCAATAAGGACCATAGGCTCTCTTTGAGGAATTACTTTGTGGATGTCTTCTTTTGTTATTAGCATACTTACTGTTTATAGAAGTCATAATAATTGAACCATTGCTCTGGATAGTCCTTAGTCTTTTGTTCCAACGTGGCCACATAACGAGCAGCCAAATCTGCGGCGGAAGTTATCTCGTCGCGCAATGGCGGGGTTGAGCTCAACTGGTATTCGTATTCTGACTTTTTCAAGTTGAAAACGAAAGTAACAGGAGCTTTGAACCTAGCACCCATTTCAAAAGGACCGGCAGGAAACTTTGCATCACGTCCGAAGAATGGGATGGTCAAAGTTTTCATTGGTCCAAAAAAGCGATCGCCATGTATGCATACAAATTCACCTTTGCTCAAGGCTGCATTGATTCGAATAATGTGCGATAGATCCTGTCCAATTGGAATCACTTTGAACTTGTTGCCACCCGTTTCGCTATCCATGAATCTCTTGATCGCCTCCACTTCATTTTCGAACATCACCACATTAACGGGGACACTGAGGTCTGTGCTTTTGAGCATATTCCCAGCGACATCCCAATTTCCAAGATGAGCTGAGATGAGGATTCCTCCTTTTCCGCCCTCTTCCATTTTTTTAAGAATGTCGTGTCCGTCGAATGAGAATTTGTACCGTTTGTCTTTTCCTTGTAGGAAGGCGACTTTGTCAATTATAGACTGACCAATAAGGAGAAAATTCTTCTTTGTTGTTTTTTTTGCTTCACTTTCAGACATAGAAAGAGCGCCGGTGTAAAAGTCCATGATGGCTTTACGCGGTGCTTTGGCAAATAAATAGAAATAAAATGAAATAAATTTGAGTAAGGTATAAGCTAGAGGTACGCCTCCGACTTTGATGGTAAACAAGAAAATCTTGTAACCGAGCAAAGTGCCTCTACTTTTGCCGTCCCATGAGGCCATGTTATGCTTGTTCCTTGACTCTTAAGAGAATATAGTCATAGAAGTCTTGGAAGGTCCTAATATCCATAAAATCTTCACCCGTAACCTTAAAACCAAAATTGCTTTCAATTACAACTACCAGATCAACATAATCCAAACTATCTAGGTCAAGTGTTTCCTGTAAAGAGGCTTCAGGCTGAATATCGTCTGGATCAACTTCAAATTCATCAACAAGAAAGGCGTTGATTTTCGTGATTATCTCCTCTTGTGTCATCACTCTTGGTATTTCTTAATTATCAATGTGCTATTCGTGCCTCCAAATCCAAACGAGTTGGAAAGGAAGCTATCTACAGCCGTTCTTTTAGTCTTGGCAATAATATTCAATTTTGAGGTTGATTCGTCAGGCTCTTCGAAGTTTATATTCGGAGCGATGAATCCATCTCTCATCATGAGCATGCAATATACGATTTCGCTCGCTCCTGCCATCCAACATTCATGGCCAGTCATCGATTTGGTGCTACTTACAGGTGTGTTTAGTCCTTGGAATACTTCGCTAATTGCCTCAGCTTCATACCCATCACCTACTGGCGTTGATGTGGCATGTGCATTGATGTAGTCAATTTCAGCAGGATCTAGTCCAGCTTGCTTGAGGGCCATGTTCAATGAGCGTACCTGACCATCTTTATTTGGATTAGAGATGTGCTCACCATTGCTACTAAAGCCATAGCCCATTACTTCTCCTAGAATATTGGCACCGCGTGCCTTGGCCGATTCAAGTGATTCTATGATTACGGTTGCTCCACCACCACTAGGGATCAATCCATCGCGGTTTTTATCAAATGGGCGAGAGGCTTTTGTAGGATTGTCTTCCATTACAGAAAAAGCTCCTATCCCATCAAAGCTTCCAAATGCATAAGGGTTCACCTCTTGGGCTCCACCGCATACAATAGCTTTTTGCAGACCATATTTAATAAGCAAGTATCCTATTCCTATAGAGTGTGATCCAGATGCACAAGCTCCACTAATGGTGAAATTCACTCCTTTCAACTTAAAAATTGTTGACAGGTTCATGCTCACCGTGCAGTTCATCGATTGGAAAATCGATCCAGAACCTAAAAGTGTTGTGTCTTTCTTTGCGCGAATGATGTCAATCGCCTCAATCACAGCGCGAGCCGAGGAGTCATTTCCGAAAAGGATACCGACTTCATTAGCTGTCAAATAATCCATGTCCATTCCAGCTTGCGCAAGGGCCTGCTTGGTAGATACATAGGCATATTTGGCTTGCTCAGATAGCCCCACGCGTTGGCGACGAGTAAGTTCTCCTTTCAATTCTGGTTCGGCCACGTATCCTGTGAGTGCCGAACGATAACCTATTTCTTTCCGGGCAGGATCGAAAATAATTCCGCTCTTTCCATCTTGCAACGACTGAGATACCTCATCAAGTGAAGTTCCCAAGCAAGAATAAATTCCCAAACCAGTAATTACAACTCTATTGTCCATGGGCTACGAGTGAATTCCTCCATTGATATTAATGATCTCACCAGTGATATACGCCGATTTTGAAGAAGCAATGAAGGATACTAAATCTGCCACCTCTTGAGGGTCACCAAAGCGGTTGGCTGGTATCAATTTCATCAACTGATCTTTAGGCAGTTTATCGGTCATGTCACTTTCGATGAAGCCAGGGGCTATCGCATTGACAGTAATTTTTCTCTTTGCAACTTCTTGAGCCAAAGAACGTGTTGCCGCAATCATTGCTCCTTTGGCCGCAGAATAATTCGTCTGTCCAGGAACTCCTTTGACACCGCTTACAGAAACGATATTGATAATACGACCATAGCGTTTTCGTACCATTTTCTGAATGACAAACTTCGTACAGTTGAACATTCCCTTTACGTGCGTATTGATAACGGCGTCCCAAGCTTCTTCCTCCATCCAAACCATAAGGTTGTCCCGAGTGATTCCTGCATTGTTGACGAGAACTTCCAAAATTGCTTCTGGATTTCTTTCAGCCCAAGCCTCTAGTGCTGTGTCAACTTTATCCTTTTTCGAAACATCGAATTGAATGCATTCGCCAGTGCCACCATCGGCATTGATCATGGCCAAAGTTTCTTTAGCCGCTGCTTCATTTCCTTGGTAGTTGACCAGAATATGGTAACCCAGATCTTTGGCAAGAGCAACGCTAATAGCTCTTCCAAGTCCGCGAGAACCTCCTGTTACAAGTGCACATTTCATAAGTTCAAATCTAAATCGGAGAATCTCTCTTCGTTTGAAATCAAATCTTTCAAAGCTTTTAGCTGATGGCTAATAGGCTTGTCGGCCTCAACACGGTCAGCAACTGAACGAATTTGACGGTAAATATCTTTCGACGCGGGAGAGAGTTTGTCTTTTAAACCGTCGAAATCAGCCGCTTGGGCCAAAGCCAGTAAGAGCAAACTCATAACCTGAGCGCTATTTTCAATAACATGTTCTGCGACCCTAGCTGCATTCGCTCCCATGCTTACGATGTCTTGATTGTCGTTGTTGCAAGGAATCGAGTGAATATACAACGAGGTACACAATGCTTGACTTTCAGCAGTAGTTGATGTTGCTGAAAAAACCATACCCTGCAGACCGTAGTTCAATCCAAGAACACCTGCATTCAAGAATGGAGGGAATCTCTCGTTGAGCTTGTCGTTCATCAAGAAATTCAATTGTCGCTCGGCGAGCATAGTCATTTTTGTAATAGCCAACTTTAACTTATCCATTTCAAAGGCAATATAATCGCCATGGAAATTTCCACCGTGGAATACGTTTTCGTCTTCCATTGAAATGATCGGATTGTCATTGGCCGAATTCATTTCACGCTCAACAGTTTCAGCGGTGTTGTCAATTGTCTCAGCCACAGGGCCAAGAATTTGAGGTACACA
>JBLHIB010000026.1:0-32524 GCA_047615865.1 Gammaproteobacteria bacterium | reverse complement strand
TACCTAAGTCTATCGTCTCTAATTCACTCAACTCACCGTGGCCCTCAATGAAAGCAACGCTCTTTCTCTTCGAACTCATCAACTGGCGCATCTTGCTTCCCAATTCAAACTCGATATTGTTGATAGAACCATTGACCATGGCGTCAGTTGGCTCAGGTGAATTGCTTTTGAAAAGCTGAACCGCTAGTTCTTTGCCATTGTGCGACATTATTGCCCCTGGCCAGATAGTTTTGAATTTCTTGACCCCATTTTCCTCGTAGGATAAACGCGTAAATTCTAGCCCTTGCTCGTACAAAGCTGTTTCAATTTCACCTTGAGTTTTCTTATCGTCGATCGCGTAAGGATCAATGAATTCATACTCGACCCGGCCTCCACTGAGGTCATGGAATTCATCAAGGCGTTCTTTGATCGCTTTCTCAAGTCTTTTGAATTTTGCTGGAAAGTCACCGTGTAGGTAACAACGCACAAGTACCTGGTTATCAACTGAGTCAAGCAGTTCGGTTGTGGCCTCGGTTAAAGTATGACGCTTCTCTTCTGTCAGATCTATTTTTGCGAATACGAGCTGGCAAATAAAGAAAGCTACTCCTAAAATAAGTAGGCTAATGGCAAATTGTATGATGTCTTGTCGTTTAGTCATTTCCCAATTTTACCATTTGCGACTTTGAAGCACTAGCCGCGTGAGCAACAAGAAAAAGCCAATTAGAAAAACGAAATATGCTACGTCTCGGGTGTCAATCAGTCCTTTACTCATGCCGTCATAATGGTCGGCAATTCCTAAACCAATGATTACTGAATCCAAAGAACCAAACAAATCAAATGAACCCAAAGAGGCAAATCCAGTGTACATGAAAAAGCAGATAAGCGCTCCCAAAAGGAAGGAGATGATCTGATTGCCCGTTATACTCGAAGCAAAAACGCCTATTGATACAAATGAGCCACCTAAGAATAAAAGTCCTAAGTAAGATCCCCATGTTCCACCTGAGTCTAGATTTCCGACTGGCTGACCGAGCAAGTAAACCGAAATATAGCTGATTAGGGTAGGCAACAAAGCGATGATGACAAGAAGCAACCCTGCCAAGTACTTGGCCAAGATAATGTTCATGTCGCTAATGGGCCGGGTAAGAAGAAGCTCTAGCGTTCCCGTTCGTTTCTCCTCAGCAAATGACCGCATAGTGATCGCTGGTATCAGAAACATGAAAATCCAAGGAGTCACAAAGAACAATGTTTCCAAAGTGGCAAACCCGTAATCCATCACGTTCATTTCGCCCGGAAAGATCCACATGAACAGACCAATTAGCAATAGGAATACTCCAATTACGACATAGCCGATAAGCGAATTGAGGAATGAACTGATTTCTTTTTTTAGGAGTGCCAACATAGTGGTGTGCTGCCTTTTTATTTGCAAGTTCAAAAATACACCGTCAATTCATTCTGACAAGTGTTTATGTGAATCGATTCAACTTTGTTATAAACGATAGAATTGTAATTTTTCAAATGTATTTTTCTCTTAACGTCAGCTTTTGCTCTATTAGTTTGGCGATGAACGCAAATGCTTTAAAAACCGCAGCACTTGGCTTATCTATGGGATTTACGAGAACAGTTTGTTGCAAATTGTTGGCAACCAATGGATGTAGATATCAAATCATGGCATTGGAAATTCATCTAATTGTTCACTAAAATGTATCGTTATGAAATCCTTATTGATTATCACTAGCCTAGTTCTAAGCACTTTTTTTTGCCATTGCCAAACCTATCAAACATCCAGCATTAGAGGAATAAGTGAGTTTCATTCAGCAACTGGCAAAGTGGCCGCAAAATCAGGATTGATTGTACGCTCGGAACCATCGACTAATTCAAGTATGGTTTCCAAGATCCCGTTCAATTCAATTGTCTCGATGTATACAAGTTCCCAATTTCCTTCGGAGACAATTGAAGGAGTTCAAGCGCCTTGGGTAAAGGTATGCCACAAGGGCAAATGCGGTTACGCGTTTAGTGGGTTTATTCAGGATCAAAGAGAATATGACATTCTATTCGCTGATATGTTTGCTGAAGGCTTGCCAATGAAAAATACAGACTACGTGGCTGTTTGCGAAGACGATGAACTCGGTTATTACTCCAAGGTATTGGAGGGTGAAACGATTCTAACAAACGGCTGGATTGATGCCGATAAGTTTGATACTGAGTCTGTCGTTTTCGCTGTACGTGGTATTTCGTCTCCTGGACGCCTGCATGATGGTTGGACGGGTGCACAATGCGTACTTCCTGGAGAATTGGTAGAGTTGGGCAAACTGCAAGTTTTCGCTCGAGGAAATTCGGTTGTGACCGCTACAGGTGTCGATCTCGTGAACTATTCGCTGCATACATGGGAACTCAATAGAGATTTCGAGGTGAGCGAAGCTCTAGTTTTGCAAGATGTTGAAGCTATCGCGGGCCCTCGTCACGGTATTCCAATTATTGTGTGGTCTGGCGATCTGGACAGCGACGGTGAGGCCGACCTAATTGTTCGTATCCAGTCAAGTTACGGGGAAACAGCAGCGCTTTTGCTTACTTCTGTCGCCGAGCCTGGATCACGGTTTCGGTGTGTTGCTAAAACAGAGGTCTACTATTGTTGCATGCACTAACCTAAGTATTTGGATGCTTCTCTAACACTCAGTGGCTTGAGTTCGTTGTTATCCAAAAACCATTTGACGCGCTCCGGTTGGGCCTTGCTTTATTGGCGCAAGGCCCAACCGATCGCTTTTCGGATACAAAATTCCTTCTGCTCAGTATGAGCGGATATTTACAAAAACAACAATTCCTCGTTTACTTGGTCTTTGAACTTTAGCTGGTAAATCAACGAAACTATATTGAGCCAGAAATTAGAATGAAGATTCCAGCCATTGACGATCGCATCAGGTTTGAGTTTGGAATGAGCGTGCCAATGACCTGCGATGTTCGAGCTAATATAATCCACTGTATCCCACCAACTCTTAGTCAACCATGTTCTCAATGATTTCGTGAAAGTTATAAGGCCATTGATTTCTGGCCCGATAAACAGTTTCCATGCAAAAGAGCTGCCATTCACGCTCGTCGCGGGACCAACAATAGATCTCAAATTCAGTGATGTCTTCAGGTAGGCCGTATCCTTTCCAAAATTCCTTCTGAACTGCTTTCAGTACAGGAGCTTTCACTCCATAGAGCTCAAATTTATCACACATATAAGCCTTCTGCTTTTGGGCAATTTCTGGATTGCGCTTCTTTTCGAAAGCGGCTTCTATAGGTTCTAAATATGAAGCAGTATCCATGAGTTTTGCTCTTAACGCGTAATATTGACTAAATTTCGGCGCAATTTAAATGATGCTTAAGTTAATCACATTCCTCTTTTTTTCGTTTGGAGCTTTTTTCGGACTTCATGGCCAATCACAGGATTCTGTGTGGGTCATTGGCGGGCGCCAACAATTGCCTTCGCCCCATAAAGATGTGCGCTACGAACTGATCTTTGATGGTAGGTATACGGCAGCTTATGGCGACCGCGTTAAGATTTACGGACTGCGCACAGGAGTCGAGTTGAAGAGAGTGCATAGAATGGGATTTGGAATCTATGGATTGTCAGATCCTATTGTGCGTTCAGAATTATCCTTAGTTGAAGATGAAGTGAAGGAAGTTCACTACTCTTTTTCATACCTGAGCACCTATTACGAAAGAGTTCTGTTTTTTAACCGGAGATGGGAAGTCTCATTAGCTGGTCATGCAGGCGCAGGTAGTATCCAAGCGAAGTATTTAAAGGAAGGAGATTCAGAATTTACTGATATTGTTTCAATTCCAGTGAGGCCTTTGGAATTCTCCACTTCGACATATTTCAATCCGACTTGGTGGCTATCTATTGGAGCAGGGGTGGGCTATCGATTCATGACAAGAGTGCCCCAAGAAGTTGCAAGAACATACAATAGTCCAATTTTGATTTTCAAGATTAAGCTGAGATTTGGTAAGATTGTGCGTTCGATGTTTAATGAAGATGTGAAAAATGAGTACTGAGCAAGCCAAACTGCGAATTCACGAGCTTACAAAAGCTTTGCATGACCACAATCATAAGTACTATGTGTTGGCACAACCCGACATATCCGACTCTGATTTTGACTCTATGCTTAAAGAACTGGAGCTTCTGGAGCAAAAGTTTCCAGATTTGGCGGAGCCTAACTCACCTACCAAAAGAGTAGGGGGAGATTTGACGGATAAATTTGAAAAGATTATCCATCGCTATCCTATGATGTCCCTTTCTAATACATACTCACAGGAAGAGGTAGGAGAATGGGAAGATCGAATCAAGAAATTGATCGATGGAGAGGTCGAATACGTTCTAGAGCTCAAGTATGATGGAGTTGCCATAAGTTTGACATACGAGGACGGCTCTCTTACCAAAGCTGTTACCAGAGGTGATGGCAATCAAGGAGAGAATGTAACCCTAAATGTGCGCACTATAAAGACCATTCCACTCAATTTGTTTGGCAATTATCCAGCCTCTTTTGACATTAGAGGAGAGATATTCATGCCCTTGGCAGAATTTGAAAACCTGAACAAGTCTCGAGCTGAATTGGGAGAGGAATTATACGCCAATCCAAGAAATACTGCTTCCGGTACGCTGAAGAATAAGGACTCAGCATTTGTTGCAGATCGGAATCTGGACTGCTTTCTGTACAGTGTCTTTGGAGAGAAATTGCCCTATGATAATCATTATGAAGGTCTCACTCATGCGGCAGATTGGGGATTTAAAGTGCCAGATCAAAGTAAAAAGTACATCGCCAAGGCCAAGACGGTTGACGAGATCTTCGATTTTATCAATTTCTGGGACAAGGCTCGACATGATTTGCCTTTTGAGATTGATGGTATCGTCATCAAGGTGAATACTTACTACAACCAAGAAGAACTTGGTTATACGGCAAAATCTCCACGATGGGCGATTGCCTATAAGTTCAAAGCCGAAAGTTTGAGTACCAAACTAAATGACGTTTCATATCAAGTAGGTAGAACGGGAGCCATAACTCCTGTGGCCGAACTAGAACCAATATTCTTAGCAGGAACAACTGTAAGAAGAGCCTCGCTGCACAATGCCGATCAAATCGAAAAATTGGGATTGCGTATTGGAGATCATGTGTTTGTCGAAAAAGGAGGTGAGATCATTCCCAAAGTGACAGAAGTAGACCTAGCGAAAAGAGACCCGCTTCTTACTGAATTCAAGTATGCGACTCATTGCCCCGAATGCCAGACAGAATTGGTTCGGCAAGAAGGAGAAGCACATCATTATTGCCCTAATGCATATCATTGTCCGCCACAAGTAAAAGGACGAATAGATCATTTTATTGGTCGAAAAGCAATGAATATTGATGGTCTGGGAACTGAAACCGTCGATCAACTTTGGCAAGAGGGCCTTGTGCAACAGGCATCGGATTTGTATTCGCTCGATTACGATCAACTCATCGGTTTGGAGCGCATGGCCGACAAGTCTGTGCTCAAATTACTGGATGGACTAAAGGCCTCAAAGGCTCAACCTTTCGAGAAGGTTCTTTTTGCCATCGGTATACGATATGTAGGAGAGACAGTAGCAAAAAAGTTGGCTCGTGCGTTGAAGAATATTGAGGCCATCAAGTCTGCAAGCAAAGAAGAATTGATCGATATTGAAGAAATTGGAGATCGCATTGCCGAGTCAGTCATCGCGTTTTTTCTCGATGAGAATAACCTGACACAACTTGAGGTTTTGAAAGAGGCCGGCTTGCAGTTTGAAGTTGTGGAAAGGGTGCTTTCAGGAAACAACGAGCTGGACGGACTAACTTTCGTGGTAAGTGGAGTTTTTAGTAAAATGAGTCGCAATGAAATCAAGTCAGCGATTGAAGAGCACGGAGGAAAGAACGTAGGATCCATTTCTGCAAAAACGAAGTATGTACTTGCCGGTGAGAATATGGGGCCTAGCAAGCTCGAAAAAGCCGAGAAACTCGGAGTTCCCATTATAGGAGAAGATGAATTCCTTGCGATGATAGGTAAGCTTTAACTACTGAGCCAAGTAGTCACCGTAAGCATCTCTTAATGCGAGAAACATCAAGTCGGCCTGCAATGTATATCCGGCGCGTGTAAAGTGGATTTTATCCTTCTTAGCCAGCCCTGATTTTTCCCAAGAGCGTATAGAGTTAAGTCCGCCCATAATTTCAAATAAATCCCAGACAGCTCCATCGTACTTTTTTGCTAAGTTGATCATCCCCTCGCGCACTCCGAAAGCATTTCGATTGGCACTTCGGCGTTTGTAATAGCTGTCATTGTTGGTCAGAAAGAGAAAATTAGCCTCTGGATTGACATGCAATATCTGTTGAATCAAAGAATCATAGTTCATCTCGAATTGCTTGACACTGAATGAACTTGTCGGCTGATAAGCGTCGTTGATGCCGATGCCGAAGATCACTAAATCAGGATCGATACTATGGAGTTGTTCTTCCATAAGTCTACAGCGTAAATAACTCGGTACACTTGCCCCATTTACTCCTAATGCTGTATATACCAGACCACTTTCATTGAAGTCATCTAATTGCAATCCTTGGATCGTGAAGGAGGTTTGTAAGGAGTCGGTTTTAATCAATTGAAAATTCAAGGTGTCGTATGACTGGCTCAGATAATACTCAACACTGCCAGAAATTGAATCGATCAAAATATCACTGACCATCATGGTCGAATCCAATTGAAAACTAAATGATTCGGGCACCATGTCGTAAAATACTTTAACCCTGGTGAAAGGGTAGATTACCGAGTCGGTGTCGAAGCTCCATAGCTTTACGGTCGCGTTAGAATCCAGTGTTGAGGCCGTGTACCCAGAGGCGCCCCAGTTGCAGTGATGTTTGTTGTGGGAATTTTTACATCCTTCCCAATCACCGGTAGAGCGCACTTTGAAATTTCCAGGTCCGTTGGTATGCGCCAATCTAAAAGGGAATAGAAAACCTCGAGGTCCTTTTATGCCGTCGGAAAGGCTAAAGAGATTTTCCCGCATTCGGTTGCTCAATACTCCCGCTTGAACGTGGGAACCTCCCATGTGAACTATATTTACTCGACCCTTTCCGCTGAAAATGAGTTCGTCTAGCTTGTTATAAAAGCGGTTGAAGGCAGTTGTGTCGCCATAATAGTCCAGCACATTACTTCTATTCTTGATGAAAGGGTAGTCTGGGAGATGCCTGCTAACTTCGCGCGGCACGGCTTGCAAACCAGTGTGTTTGACAGACGAAGACGCAAGTACAAAGACTACAGCAGTGAGGGCTATAGCAGACAGGATAATTTTTACTAGCGGACTAATCATTTTGCTTCCTTCCATGCTGTGTAATCCTCTTGTATGGCAATATTGAGTAGCTCTGCAATTCGTTTAGCACCTGCTGGCGTGAAGTGTGTATAGTCCCTGCCCGCCAAGGGAGGATCGGCATTTACCCAGCTTTGCATCGAATTTCGGCCTCCCATGACTTCGTATATATCCCAAAATGCACATCCTTTCTCAAAGCAAGCTCTCTTCAAAGCATCGCGCACTTCCGGTAAAAAGGGTCTTGTGACAAAATGATCTTTGTCCTTGGTTGCCATGTCAGAGGGTCCGATAACCATAAAGCTGGCATTGGGAACCATTGATTTCAAATATGTGATTTGTGATTTAAACCAATTTCCATAACGATCAGCTTCTTTTACACTTTGAATGTAGGGGACAGTGTTTCCGCCAAATTGAAGGATAATAAGTCCAATCTCCAGTTCGTTATATTGAGCTTGAAGTTGAGCTTTGCTGATTTTCTTGAACAATGTGCCTGAACTTCCTCGAAGTGGAATGTTATCGACGTGAATTCCTGTTGGGCTGTCAAACGAGATACCGTAAAACTCGGGACTGAGCTCACCTTTAACCTCTAGTTTTAAATCGGTAGGTGTGGATTCGAAATTCCATTCCAGCGTAGAGAATGGCTCGTCAACACCTATAGAGTCGGCCGATAGCTGAATTCCATTTGCGCTCGCGTCAATAAAAAACGGCTTCTCAACTTGTCCAAACATCAAACGTGCTCGTGTCCATTTCTTACTGCGAGAATAGGTCATCCTGCCGGGCTTGTACTCCAACCAAGCATTCACAAGCGTATCTTCAGGCCATTCGGTCGAAATAGGAGTGAAGCGATTAAAGTGAGCCAATAATCCGTAGCGATTGTGCTTGACCGTTGTGTCTTTTCGACCATTTATAGTATAGCGATACCAAGATTCAGAAGCATCCTGATCAATGGCTAAAGTCGGAATCACTTCGGTAATATGAACGAATCCAGGGCCTGTGCCTCCGTACTTTTTTTGCAATTCATTCCGTAAATAACCAGTAATTCGATCGCCTTCAATTTGAGAGTCGCCATAGTGTAGCACGCGCACGGACTTGGATTTATCAGTTTCAACAGCATAAAGAGCTTTGAAAAACTTATTCAAAGCTTGCGTGTTGTTTACGTCATATTGCAGGCGCATCATGGCTTGCCGGCGAATGGCTTCTTCTCGGAGTAAACTATCTTGAATGGCAATGGAATCAACTTCAACAGTATAAATGTCCAAGAATTCAACAATGTTTTCGATAGGTGCATCAGAAAGTGTGTCAGCGGCCAGAAAACTATCCCAGGTTTCAAATTCGAGCGTAATGTGCTTGCCTAGTTTGAGTCCGTCTTTGGGGAATACTAGCATAGTGAGGCTGCAAAGTGCACCAACAGCAAGTAAACTCAGAAGTGTGTGAATGGGTTTAATCATTGTGTTAAAAATGCACTATTTCGGCTTTGGAATGAAGGCTTTCGCGACAAACTATTAAAACTAAGTTTTTAATGAAATTAGAACGTGGAATTGTGCGGGTCGCTCGAAAAGAGCATTTAGTCTGAAATACGGGTTATGTGCAGCTTCTTTGCGATTTTCTGCTTGGAGAACTTATCGGTGTTATTTGCAAGAAATTCGTCAGTAGCCTTTGTGCAGCCCGACCAAATGTAATAATCGTCAATAATTGCTGTTCCTCCGATAGATAAATTTGGCATTATGCGATCCAGACAAGTTTTAACGCTTTCATACCAGTCACAATCGATGTGGGCAAAGGCGATCTTTTCGGAAAAGTTCATGGTGTCCTCAAAAAGCCCTTGATTGAGCGAAATGGCATTTTCGGATAGGACAAGGCCAAATTCCTCAAAGCTATGCTCGACTTTCTTTTTCAGTTCGTCTTCATAACCATAATAGTCGCCACCATCGATTCCTTTGGACTCTCCAGATTTGATTACTTCATACCGGTCGGTCACATCTTTTCCATCATCTGTGGACGGAGGAGGAATCATGCCAAACACATCATATACGCGCAGTTCTCGTTGTTTGTCTTTATTCAAACCGATCAATATAGCACTACCCCCCAAGGCGCATCCTGCTTCCAAAATAATGCCTTTAATGCCTTCTTGATCAACACGTAAGGCCTGACGTTTGATCGCCAAAAGAGCATCTTCCTTGAGGTACGAGAGCTTTTTGGATTTGATAGAAGAGATATCTTTGTGCGTGGCTTGAATCGTCGCCGAAGAGATGAGTGTTTTGATTTTATCTATCATGCTCGAAAGTTAGTTCTTTACCTTGATTTGATCGTTTAAAATGTGCCGCTTTTCGAGGTTGCTTTTGCTAAGGATGATGGTCGACAAAATTATCTAAAGTAGATTTCGTTAAGCTCATATCCATATTCAACGTCGCTATGAAACCATTTACCCTTCTGTTTTTCGCCGCATTTTTTTTTAGCACAAGGCAAATACTTGGACAAACTCCAAGAAAGGATGGGTTTGGTGTAAATGTCGGCGCTATCTATGGACATGTGCGATTGGGGCTTGTTCCATTGAACCAAGTGGTTCAAATTAGAGTAAATTCTCACGGCGGATTCACATTTGGAACGATTTACCATAAGCAATTGAGTCAGCGAGTGCGCATTCGATCATGAGTTTAATTCGTCGCGTTGAAAAGTGAATTGGTGTATGAGCAAATCTATGGCGACTTAGTTTCACGGACATTTTTTCCAGCTTATCTAGAGGTTACGTTGCACTTCATATTTACCAATAAAGAGTTCGGAAACAACATCACAGTCTTGTTCGGCTTAAAGTTTTCGAAAAGTTTGGTTCAACATGCGGATAGCGAAATGATTCTGAGGGATTCGTTCACAAGTGCTGATTTTGGTTTGGGAAAGGAGTTTACCTTGGGAAATACTCGACTTAGTCCTGAGCTTACATTGTCACTTGGGGTTGAGAACCTTTTTCGTTATTCTTCAATCATAGCTTTTAATGACAATGTCCAAAGTCTATATCTCAATCAACTTACGCTAAAACTTCATTGGTGTTGACCTTGAAAACGTTGAAAACTCGGTTTTATCTAAGTCCTATACGACCTGAAAGTGACTGTGCCGCTCACTATATTTGAGCATGAGAATTTTCGTCCTGGCCTGTGCGTTTATAATTGCTTCTTTTCCTCTCCTAAGTCAGGAAGATTCAACATCCACAAGTAAGTTGAACTGGGGAGTCACTGCCGGTTTGTACATGGCACATACCAGCATCGAGAAATTTGAAGGATTCAACAATTTAGTCACCGACAATTATGAAGTAGACTCCAAAATGGGCTATGGAGTTAGCGGAGGATTTGTAGTAGCATATCATATCAGTCCGAAATGGCTTGTGAAACCATATTTGCGCGCAGCGCTGAGCAGTGCAGAAGTACAACATAAATTCAGTACAGAACCAGTCCATAATCACCAAGTGTATCCTTTAGTGGCTGAGTTAGGCGCTTTAGTCGAGCGAGAACTTGGGAATGGAAATTATCGACCTTGTGTTCTCTTTGGTGGAAATATAAGTTATGATATTGCCTTGTATGAAGGCGCTGAATTGGAATTGAAGCCTCTGGACTTCATGGCGCAGCTTGGAGTGGGAGTAAAGAAGAAAAGTGTGCATTCTACTTGGTCGATTGATTTAATACTCTCCATTGGACTGAGGCAATTGGCATTGTCTGAAGGAAGTATTTATAACCAATCTACTGGAAAAGTGAGCCGCAATAACTTAGGAATCTATTTCTACTTTTATTAGTATTTGCCTTTATGGCTTATTAAACTTCTTTTGAAATCACCTTAGCTTGTTCATAATTTGGCAGACACTGCAGCGTTAATTGGTTAATCGTCTTTAATTTCGATATTGTTATGGAAGATCGTACACCCCTCATTCGCTTGGAAAAAGCACGCATTTCACGAGCTGAGAATATTGTGCTTGACGCAGTGGACTTTTATGTTTATCCAAGTGAGTTTGTATACTTGATTGGGAAAACAGGCTCTGGCAAAAGTAGTTTGCTCAAAGTGCTATATGGTGATGTGGAGTTAGATGAAGGGGAGGGAGAAGTTTGTGGATTTGACCTTGTCTCGTTGAAACGTCGACAAATACCAAAGCTGAGGAGAAAGCTGGGAGTCGTTTTCCAAGATTTTGAATTGCTCACCGATCGCTCAGTACTTGAAAATTTGCGTTTTGTACTCAAAGCGACAGGTTGGAAAAGTAAAAAGGATATGGAATTACGCATGGAGCAAGTCCTCGTGAGCGTGGGGATGGAAACCAAAGGATACAAAAAACCGCATGAATTATCGGGTGGTGAGCAGCAGCGAGTCGCCATTGCCCGGGCTTTATTGAATGAGCCAGATGTAATTCTGGCAGATGAGCCAACAGGAAATCTTGATCCCGAGACTACAGAAGATATTTTGAATCTTCTATTCGCGATTAGCAAGGAAGGGAAAGCCGTATTGATGGCCACGCATGACTATGCTTTTATGAAGAGGTATGCCGCTAGAACCATTGTGTGTGCCGATGGGGCTCTCAATGAATCATCAACTCCGGCAGAAACAGTATAGGTGTGCCGAAACTTTCCATCATAATACCTGTTTTCAATGGAGGTAAGACTTTGGGCGCTTGCTTGCAGTCCATCGTGTCTCAGACTTTTGAGGACTTCGAAATTATCGTGTGCGATGGTGACAGTCTTGATGAGACTGCCAAGATTATTGAAAAATACGGTGAACAAATTATAGTTTCCACCCAAAAGGATAGGGGAGTGTATGATGCTATGAACCGAGGTTTGGACATAGCTACAGGTGAGTGGATATACTTTCTTGGAGCAGATGACCGTTTGGCAGATTCAAAAGTGCTTTCGTCCGTTTTTTCTCGATCCTATGACGCCATTTCTTTGATTCTGGGGAAAGCGAAGCATGAAAACCTGAAATCTTCCAAGGTTCCAGTTGAATATCGAAGTTCACTTTCCTCTAAGATTATTTGGCGCAACAGTGTGCATCATCAGTCAGCTTTTTACCACAATTTGCTTTTTACCGATTTCCGTTATGACTTAGATTACGAGGTTTTAGCGGATTATCACTTGAATTTGAAGTTATATAAGCAGGGTGTTGCAACAAGGGAGCTTGATGATTTGATTGCTGTATGCGATGCCGATGGTCTTTCTAAGCAGTTCAATGTGGATCTCTACAAAGAGGAGATTAGACTTAAGTCAAGTGTTCTTTCACCAAATTCGATGGTCATTCAACGATGTTGGATTTGGATCAAATATCTTTGGAAGAATTCCTAGGCCTTTTCGGCTTCAATTTCTGCATAGATTTTCTTAAACACCTGTTTTTCATTGTCCCAGGTTAATTCTTTGGCGGCTATTTTCAGATTGGCTTGCCATAAAGCACGATCTGTGGAATCCAAAGCAGCGTTGATGGTCTGAGCGATTGCTTCGGGAGTGTAGCCCTCTGTTGTCATTCCGATATTATAGGTGTCTACAATTCGCTTGAGTTCAGGAAGTGGTGATGTCACCACGGGAATAGCAGCGTGTATGTAATCAAATAATTTATTCGGCAAACTGAGTTTGTAGTTTAAGTGGAGCGGCTTGTCCAAAGACAATCCTAAGTCTGCTACTGAGGTATATTGGCGTAGTTTATCAAACGGCATTTTGGGCATAAAACGGACCTTGTCATCAAGACCTAGAGCAGAGCATTCTTCTTTAGCTAGTCCAACTTCTTGACCACTGCCAATGACTAAAAACAGCACATTATCTACCCATTGCATAGATTGAACTGCCTCCAGACATCCTCGATCATAATCGATGTAAGCGCCTTGAAGTAAGACAATACGTTTGTCTGCAGGCAGGCCAAGGTCTTCGCGAGAAGGTTTTTTTGCCATAGTAGTCAAAGGAGGGATATTGCGCACTACGTTGACAGGCACGCTGTATTTATCACGGTAAATCGCTGCGATTGACTCATTTACAGTCACGACATGCTTCAACTTAGGAAAGATCCATTTTTCAACGCCTAGCCAAACCGATTTTTGAAAATTTCTTCCAGTTAGCCCAGCTGCTTCAGTGAAATATTCGTGACTATCATAGACAATATGCCACCGCTTAAATCGCGCTATTAAAAAAGCGGGAAGAAGCGTATCGAGATCATTGACATGCACAACATCGAATTTTCTACTAAGCAAGAATAAGAAGAAGCGAATATTAAGGCTCGCATAGAACAAAGCACCCCCAGAAAAATACAGAGGCAGTCTGATTACTTCGTAGGGCCGTTCCATGTCCTCGCTCGTCGGTAGCTTACGACCCACAAGTGTTATGTCATGACCTTGATCTAAGAGTTCCTCGCAAACTTTTCGCACACGTTGATCGTGTGTGAGGTCGTTGCTCACGAGGACAGCGACTTTCTTCATTTTCTTTTTTGCTGGTTCTCGTTGCGGATTTCAGTAAGCACGCGTTTGGTGAACAATGGAAACTCTCCATTCATCATCCAGTTGTAATAGCCAGGGTCTTTTGAGAGCACATCAGCAACAGGTTGTCCTTTGTATTTTCCAAAATTAAAGCAAACCACTTCATTGTCGTCAAAGACTAGACGGCCTAGCATATCCGCATTTTTGCCACGCTGACAAAACTTGTGCAACACATCCATGTCGTTCTCAAATTTTGGCAGAACATTTCCTTTGGCATCTATAACTTCTGCGCCATCGTATTTGGTTAACATTGACTTGAAAACATCAAGAGTTGCAACGGTGTCAGGCATAGCTTCATGAGCTCCTGACAGGTCTTTACCACAATAAAACTTGTAGGCAGCTTTTAATGTGCGTTGTTCCATAATGTGAAATATGGTTTGGACATCTACCATATTACGACCTTCCATATTGAAATTGATTCCGGCTCTCAGAAACTCTTCGGCCAAGACAGGGATATCAAATTTATTGGAATTGAATCCGGCTAAATCACAGCCGTGTAAGAATTTAAAAAGGCCTTTGGAAATTTGGTTGAAGGTAGGAGCGTCTTTAACATCTTCGTCATATACCCCATGGATCAAACTTGTTTCAAGAGGAATGGGCTTTTCTGGGTTAATCAAATATCTATTTTCTTTTCCAGGAAGTTCAGGTTTCAATTGCATTGTACCGTCGGGCATCACTTTAACGATAGCCAGTTCGACAATTCGATCAGTTGAGACATTAACACCTGTAGTCTCAAGGTCAAAAAAGGCAATTGGTTTTTTAAGATTTAGCACAAGGCAATTGTTTTTTTTACTCCTGTAAAATAGATTGATAAGGAGTGCGTTAATACTATACAAGTAGAGTAGTAGGTTTCACATTAACGAAAGTTAAGGTGGCCTAATTTAAGCAGAACAGAAAACCCTTTACGGGAGTGTAAAGGGTTTTCTGCTTTTTTTATATTTTGTAAGTCTGTATTATTTGGTAGTTGCCCACACCTTTATGTATTGGAATGGCTCATACTTAGACTTTTTAATTGCATCATTTGAATAAGAAGGTCCTTGAACCAATTCTGACGGTCTAGTCAAAGTATAGTCTACACTTTCTTTGTAGCCAGCTTTGTCCAATGCATCTTTAATCTGATCTCTTGCCGTTTTATTGCGGTGTTCAGTCAGACGTTGGTTGTTGTCAAAACGTGAAGAAGGTACATTCGAAGCTGAAGACTCAACTTTCAAATCAACTTTTCCGTTGACGTCAATGATCTTTTGAACTCCAGACATGAATTCAGCAAACTTATCCTCGGCCAAACTCCATTCACCAGCATCATAGATAAAGAAACGCTCAAAATATGCACTAGCCTCTTCGATTGTCACATTCACAGGGTTTTCCGGATCGAATCCAGTATCCGGAATATCTACGACTGCAATTGGCTCTTCCTTCTCTTCTTTCTCTTCTTTCTCTTCTTCAACTGCAGGGTCTCCTATGTCATAAGTAATTGGGTCTCGATCCAAATGAACAGGCACAAGATGTACTTCTTTATCGATTACACTATATGCAGATTCACAAGGGACATTTATAAACTCTTCTTGGATGATGTTTTGGTCGATAACATATTCAATGTGATATCCTGAACAAGGAGGAAGAACTGCGACATAAGCTCCATCACGAGCTCTTGGTCGGTACTCAGTAACCTCACCATTTTTGTTGTTGGTAACGAGGATATAGCAATCATCTGGTAAATCTTCACCTGGTGCGGCAATGATAAAACCTTTCAATACAGCCAAGTCCGTTTCAATAGGAGTATCAGGCATATCGATCATGTAGATATCCTTCAAACCATGTCCTTCCTCTTTTCGAGAAGAGTAATAAGCACGTTTTTGATCTGCAGATGGAAAGAAGAATACATCGTCGTCCACAGTATTCAAAGGATAGCCAATGTTTTCTGGCTTCGACCAGTTTTCATCCTCTCCTAAGGTAGAATAGAAGATGTCAAACCCTCCCATGCTGTTGTGTCCCGTAGAACCAAAATAAAGAGTTTTGCCGTCGGCTGAAATAAATACCGCGTCTTCTTCGAATTCGGTATTGATGGTTGCTCCCACATTCAGCGCCTTGCTCCATTCGTCATTTGGAAGTTTTACGCAACGGTAGATGTCACGACCTCCAAATCCACCCTCACGGTCAGACACAAAATAGAGAGTCTTTCCATCAGGACTTAAGCTTGCGTGAGTTTCCCATGATTCAGAATTGATATCAGAACCAAGTAATTCAGGCTGACTCCAAGTCTCACCGATAAGAACAGACTGATAGATTTGACCATTTCCACCTTCATCGAAGTAAATGAATAGTGTTTGTCCATCAGGACTTACTGAGATGGTCGCAGCGTGTTGATCTGAATTTATGTTAAGCAACTCGGGATCTTGCCAGTTGCCAGAAGCATCTTTGTAAGAAACATAAATATCTTCTTTCCATTCACCAGTATCGAAATCTGTAATGTCAGTATTGGTGCTGTCCATTCGCATTCTTCGCGAAGTATAGAACAAGGCTGTCTCATCCAATGAAAGAACAGGGCTGTAATCATTTGCGTCGTTGTTCACTTTCGTGCCCAAATTTGTAATTACATAATTCTTTGGATTGGCGATTTGGTACTTGGCTTCATTGCACATTTCCAGTTGACGCTCAGTTTCAGCGAACAAATGGTGCTTTTTAGAAATCAAAGTCAACAGTTCATTGTAAACCCCAATCGACTCGTCCAATTCGTAATTGATGTGATACGCTCGGCCTAAATAAAAGTATGCTTCAACAGGGGCCTTGCTTTCAGTCGGATCATATGGGTCATACTTGGGTGTTACTTCTCGAGTGGCAGCAGCTTTTAGAAATTGCATGGCCTTCAACTTCTCATTTGAAGTCTGCAAATAACAATAACCCAATTTGTAATTGACGTTGGCATTTGTATTATTTTCGCCGAATAGGACAAGCCAAATATCAATTGACTTATTCCATAACTTTTCCTCCATGAGCTGATTAGCCTCAAGGAAACGTTGATTAAAATCGCCAAGTGCCGTCTCAGCAAATGAAGTGCTAGCGCATATAAGTAAAGCTGCACAAAGTAAAAATCTTCTCATAGCAGAAGTATTGTCTAATTACTGTCTTAAAAGCTCTAAATTACTACAAATTCCTCATTGGGACATTAAATCTCTCGATTCAGGTCAAAATTCTCGAGATAGTCGCCAACACGTCGAACAAATGTCCCACCTAGCATGCCATCCACGACCCTGTGATCATAGCTGTGAGAAAGGAACATCATATGTCTTATTCCTATAGTATCTCCTGCCGGAGTTTCAATGATTGCTGGTTTCTTACGAATGGCTCCCAAAGCAAGTATTGCAACTTGCGGTTGATTGATAATAGGAGTACCCATTACGTTGCCAAATGTTCCAACATTGGACACGGTATATGTGCCACCTGAAATATCGTCTGGCTTCAATTTGTTTTGTCGCGCTCGGTTAGCCAAGTCATTTACTTTCTTCGCCAAGCCAACCAAGTTGTATTGATCGGCGTTATGAATGACAGGAACAATAAGGTTTCCACTTGGAAGAGCAGCTGCCATGCCAACATTGATGTCTTTCTTGAAAATAATGTTTGAGCCATCCAATTGCACATTAATTCCTGGGAAGTCTTTAATCGCCTTGGTGACCGCTTCAATGAACAAAGGTGTGAAAGTCAATTTCTCGCCGTTTGTTTCTAAGAATTTTTTCTTAACCTTTTCTCTCCACAGAACTAGATTTGTAACGTCAGCTTCCACAAACGAAGTAACGTGAGCCGAAGTAGCTTTAGACATTATCATGTGATCTGCGATCATCTTTCGCATACGATCCATTTCCACAATTTCATCACCCGGAGCAATGTTCACTGGAACAGAAGGTTTTGGCGCCTGTGCAACGGCAGCTGCAGGTTTGGCCGCTGAAGTTTTAACCCCATTGCTGGCAACTGCTGTAGCTGCTGTAGCCGGAACACCGTTCTCAATAAATGCAAGAATGTCTTTTTTAGTGACGCGTCCTTCTTTTCCAGATCCCACAACGCTCTCAAGTTGTGACATTGAAATGCCTTCTTTGGATGCAATTGTGCGAACTAGAGGAGAGTAAAACCGACCAGAAGGTCCATTTTTCGTGATCTCGCCAGCCTCAAGCGGAGCGCTCAAAGTTTCAAGAACTGCCGCCGTTGGAGCAGGAGTTGCCGAAGCAGCAACTGGAGCAGCCGCAGAATCGCTATCTCCATCTGTTGAAAAGATGGCAATTGGCTGTCCAACTTGTATGACATCACCTTCCGCCACAAGTATTTTCGTTATTACCCCTTCTTCAGGAGCAGGAACTTCAGAATCAACCTTGTCAGTGGCAATTTCTACAATGGGATCGTCCATATCCACCGTCTGCCCTTCTTCGATAAGCCATTTGGTAATTGTAGCCTCAGCTACACTTTCCCCCATCTTGGGCAATAAAATTTCTATTTGAGCCATATTCGCCTTGATTTAAGCGTGACAAAATTACACGAAATTGGTTGCTGACCAACGATTCTGTCGATCAGTTGTCAACTGACTATGAAGAATTGTCTATCTACCGAGCTCTCCAAAGAATCTCCAGACGAATCCTAGGTCGTTCATAACGCGATAATCTTTGGCATAAACGACATTGAGCTTGTCGAAAGTTTCCTCAGTTATTTTTGAATTTGCGCCAGCTAAAATTGGATAAAGCACACCTGGGCGCAGCTTAGGAAGCTTCTGTTTATTGCTCGATGATGGATAAAAGCCAACCCAAGTTTTTTTCCCGATAAGAACAGAGAGAAGGTTCTTTATGTATTTTCCTTTCGAGCGAACGAGCCATAAATTTATAGGCAAACTAACGATTAAGGCCAATGAAACAGTGACGTCTAATAGGCGCTTTTCTCTTCGATTATTCGGAAGTGATACTGAATTGACGTCTAAAATGAACAACTCTCCGCTCGTTTCGATGCTATTGCTGCCTATAATGTACAAAGATTCTGGAGGCGCTATTTTAAATTCAACACCACGATTCTCCGTTCTGCTCATAGTGCCGATGATCTCAGCAGAAGAAATGTCCTTGGCACAAAATATTACGTCGTGGATTCCGTGAACACGTACAATCTCATCGAGCATTTTCATAGATGCAGCCTTGTCTCCAAGCGGATTGTATTTTGAATCAATATACATTACTTTGCCCAATTCAGCCTGAGACTGAGCTAAGAGTTGATGCACACGTTTTACTTCTTCATTTGATCCAACAAGCGCATAATGCTTCACACGTTTAACTCTAAAACCTGATGAGGATCCGCTGAATGCGAGTAGCAGTCCGCGAATGGCAAGAAGCAAAGCAAAAACAATAAGTGCTCCTAAAATGATTAGCGCTCGTGAAAAGCGCAAACTTTCGGGCAGCAGCGAGTATGCAATTAGAATGATTATCGTTCCAAGGCCAATGCCTTTGATCACATTCAATATGCGAATGGGACGCTGATATCCGCCCGTAAGGCTAAGGCTCAATACCCAGCATACTGCATACAGGCAAAAGGCTGAAGTTACAAGTGTTTGATCGTATACTTTTCCCTGCCAGTTTTCATAGAATAGTTTAATTCCCCATAAGCCTCCAAGTGCGACAACAGCATCAACGCTCGGGAGCCACATCTCACGAATAAATCGGCTTACAATGGCTATGCCAGCTCGCAAGTATATGGCAAGGTTGATTAATGTGCTAAATAGCTGGGCATTCTTCGAACTAAAATGTTTTTTGGCAAAAATGACCATGGCGTTGTAGAAAACGAAAACATAGTTCAAACTGCCTTTTTTTGTACTCTCTCCCTTGTAGTGGATAATACTAGTGTCGGCCAAATAGAGATTTTTATATCCCCCTTGAATTATTCGCCAGCTCAGGTCAATATCCTCTCCGTACATGAAAAAATCTTCGTCTAACAAACCCACTTTGTCCAAGGCTTCCTTGCGCATAAACATAAATGCACCAGAAAGAATCTCAATTTCATGGTTTCCATCCTTGTCCAAGTTTCCGAGGTAGTATGGATTGATTCTTTTCGATTTTGGAAATACGCGGTATAGACCGATCATCTTCAATAAACTTACCCATGGGGTAGGTAAGCCTCTTTTGGATTCAGGCAGATAAATGCCCTTTCCATCAACCATCTTAACTCCAAGTCCACCTGCTTTAGGTTGAGCATCCATATGATTTATGCACGTCGAGAAAGTATCTTCCTGCACTACGGTGTCGGGGTTCAAAAGGAGAATATATTCTCCTTGACTAATGCGCATGGCTTGGTTGTTGGCCATTGAAAAACCAACATTCTCTTTATTGGCAATCATCTTAACCCATGGAAATCTTTCACGTGTCATCGCCACCGATCCATCTACTGAGTTGTTGTCGACCACAAATACCTCCATATCAATATTTCGACCAGCTCTTTCCACTGATTGCAAACATTGCTCGAGGAAGTATTCCACATTGTAATTAACTATGACGACAGAGAGCTTGATCAACGGGATAGAGAATTTTCGTAGGGTACTCGATTCGTGATTGAGCGACCCAAAGTCAGCTCATCAGCATATTGGATTTCGTCGCCATGCGATATACCACGAGCGATAGACGAAACTTTTATATCGAATGCAGCCATTTTTCGGTACAAATAGAACGAAGTTGTTTCACCCTCCATGGACGTACTCAACGCCAAAATAACTTCCTTTATTTCTCCTTTCGCCAAACGACTCAACAAGGAATCTATGTGAAGGTCAGAAGGGCCGACACCATCAATAGGGGAGATAATACCCCCCAAGACATGGTACAATCCTTGAAATTGGTGGGTACCCTCTATTGCCAACACATCTTGAATGTCTTCTACAATGCATACTACAGAACCAATACGGCCCGGAGATGAACAAATGGAACAAGTCTGAGAATCAGAAAGGTTATGGCAGACAATACACTCTTTTATTTGCTCTTTGAGCTGAACCAATGAAGTAGTGAAACGCTTGACATCTTTCTCTTCTCGCCTGAGTAGATTAAGTACTAGACGCAACGCAGTCTTCTTGCCAATTCCAGGCAAAGACGACATCTGGTCAACAGAGTCCTGAATGAGTTTCGAGGGCAATTCCATGGCGCAAATATAATGACTACGAGGCGAAGCAATGGCATGGTTAGTAAGTAAGAGCTTCAAGAGTTTTATAAATCTAAACCTATTGGCGATTACTGCAATGAAAAAGGCTCTTCCGATTAGTTAGTGTGGCTCATCCTTTTAGGCAGTCTGAATACTCCCTTTTCATTTCTAGCCACTAGCTGATATACATAGTCTCCGCTAGGCAAGTTTAATTTAGCCAAATTAATAACTGCCTCATAGTCTCCCAATGCTTTTTTCCACGTGTACGAGGCATCCAATTTTCGACCGGTAAGATCCCAAATTTCTAAGTCAATGTCTGACCTCAAATGGACAGTGAAAGGAATCGTACATTCTTGCTTGAACGGATTTGGAAAATTCTGTCCTAAAACAAAAACGTTATTCATTTGCCGTTCAATATGGCCAACTCCTACAGTTCCATTGCCCTCGACTGCAAATTCTATGAATGAATCGTAGCTGCCGTCTTTGTTGTCTGATAACGTGGCAACTTGATTTTCATATCCATCAACAAATGCGCCGTCTCCATTAAAGGCAATAGGATCTTCTCCTTCAGGATAGAGCTCGGAATTATTGGTGTATAGTTCGTTCTTCTCTGCAATAGGAAAGCTTATCTGAGTGACGGCACTATAACTTGAACTCACAAATACTTGAACATGGATATGGCAAATACGACCAGGATACCAACCTGGAAATGCAGTAATAAAGTCCACTTCACCATTGATATCTGTAATTTGATACCCCCGCAAGTGCGTAGCATCGACATCTCCAGGATTGTTGTTCGTGTTGTATCCAGAATAGACTCCTTCATTTGTGCAGTGCCAAATATTCACTCGAACATTTGACATTGGTTCACAATTCTCCAACCCGAGGACTCGCATTTTTAGATTAAGTTGAGATCCAGGCTCACTTTCTCGAACATCCTGTCGAAAGAAAAATGTATTTTCCGTCAAGTCAAGCGGAAATGGACCCGCAATTTCAGTCGGAACGAGAATACATGCTCCACCTGCTGCCTTTTTTCTCAAAATAGATTTTTCGGCAGAAAACCCGGTTTTTGGCAATGCCAATCCAAGCCCAACTAGTCCAACTCCTTTTAAAAAACCTTTTCTGTCCATGCGTTTGTTTTTAATTGGCATCAGTCAGACGCAAATTAGGCTTTTCTACCACAGGGTAATTACAAGCCCGATAATTCAGCTATTCATTTCGATTTGGAGATACTCTCGATCAACTTTTCCAAAACAATATCTGTCTCATCAGCAAGAGATTTAGGATTTATTTCAATGCGGTGATTTGGTCGAACCGGATTCGAATCCGTCAGCATTAAATTGGAGTTATTGAATCGTATGGTTGATATATAAACACCTATTCCACTCTTTGGAAGAGTAAATCCTGCAGGATTGCCCCAAGTTCCTCCTGGCGGTCCGAGACAGGGCTCACCCCAAATTTCACCTAGCTCATGTATTTGAAACGTTCCTGCAAAATTCGCAGATGCCGAACCAGAAGAGCCATCCATAAGCAAGTATGAATTATTTTTATAGACTCGTTTTGATTTAATATGCTCCCCTTGTGTATAATAAACGGTGTCATTTTGACCCAATTCGAGGTCCATCATCGTGATGTAGTTGAGAAGATCTTCAGACTTCTTCGGTGCATGGCGCATTAGCCAGTATTGAACACTGTTCAAGTCATTATCGAACCTTTTTCGAGATAATTCGCTTTGGTGCACGATGATGTTGGCAGGAGTGCAAATGGTGTCTTCAGTCAAATAAGCAAACAACTGCTCCATGCGCTCAGATTTCCCCCCGGTATTGCCTCTTAAGTCGATTGCCAAATGTTGTGTGTCCCGTTTGCTAAGTTCTTTGAAAGACTTGCGCAAACCTTTATAATACTTTCTGTCCTTGCCTGCAGCAAAACTCGGGATTCTCAGAACTGCGATGTCCACTGTGTCATTAAACGTCATTTTTACGAGGTTACCATTGGTCGATTTTCCAATCTCTTTTCGCCATTCTTTAGCAGTTTTCCCCGGATACCACACGTGCAACAAAGAGTCTTGTCCAAACGGAATAAATTCAACCTTGTTCGAATCAGCAATTTCGGAGAAAATCCCACCAAATCTTGAGAAGAGAATTTCACTGATTCGCCTTCTCCCAGTTAAACTATTTCCCTCTTGGACGCTAAGCTTATTCACTTCATTGAATAAAACCGTTGCACGAATTCCATTGATAGAAACCAACTTAGATCCTGCCGAGAGCAATCCTGCTGCATCACTAGCAATAAATATATCACTGCCTATTGCCTTGACGACAAAACCATAATACTTACCGTCCGATTTTGCATGTTTGCCTAGGATAGACTTGTATTGCAAATAGGTGTGTGAATCTTGCAAGGTCCCTAAAAAACCAGCCACTTTCGCTGTGAACTTAATCAGGTCCATAGGTTCCTGACATTCTCTGCGCGTAGTTTGATAAGCTCGCTCGAATTCTGATTCAGTGCAAAAGAAGAATGGATTTTGATGTGTTCGGAGCACAACCTTATAGAGTGTGTCCAAGTCAGAAATCATTTGTGCTATGGTCAATGTTGAATCTAGACCTATCTCATTCGTTGTTGTATTTTTCTGAGAATAAGTCTTAGAGGCTGCAATAACTAGCACAAGGCAAATGATGAAACGCACTGTTTTAATCATACGAAGATCTAGTTTTGATCAAGCTTTTTTACCATGGTCAGAATAGTTGCTAGGGCAACCGTTTCTCCAGTTTCGTCATAAACGTCAACTAAAAATTTAACGATTCCTTTTGCTATATCGTCTTCAGATCTCTTTTCTTGGTTGATCTTTTCCTTGACAGTAAAGCGCACACCAATAGTCATTCCCGGGTAAACGGGTTTTGTAAATCGACATTCATCTAAACCATAGTTGAGAAGAACGGGACCTTTCTTCGCGTCAACAAACAAACCTGCTGCTTTAGATAGGACGAAGTAACCATGGGCAACCCGTTGCTCGAATATTGTCCCTTCAAGGGAAGTCGCGTCCATGTGCGCGTAAAAGTTGTCTCCGCTAACATTGGCAAAGTTTACTAAGTCGGCATCGCTTACTGTATGCTTGGCTGTAATCACTGTATCACCTATGTTCAGTTCTTCAAAATGCTTTCTGAATACGTGCACTTCAGTTTCATTTTGGTATGCGCCTTGCTGATAAACGTTTGTGATTCGCGAGATAGTCGTTGGAGACCCCTGAATTGCAGTGCGTTGCAAATAATGCAATACTCCGCGCTTACCGCCCATTTCTTCGCCTCCTCCAGCTCGACCTGGACCTCCGTGAACAAGCATTGGCATTGGTGAACCGTGACCAGTAGACTCACGTTCACAATCACGGTTGAGGATCAGTATTCTTCCATGGTGAGTAGCTGCTTCAAGCGTGAATTCTCTAGCAAGCTCATCATCATTGGTAACCATTGAGCAAACCAATGAACCTTTTCCCATGCGTGCCAAAGAAATGGCTTCGTCTAAGTTCTTGTAAGGCATTATAGTACTAACAGGACCGAAAGCTTCGATTTCGTGAACCGCTGTATTCGTGAACGGATTATCATTGACCATGAGAATAGGAGAAATGAATGCACCTTTCTCTTTACTTGCTCCGGTTACATCAAAATTATCTAGATCTCCGTATACAATGCGCTGTTCTTTGGCGAGGAGTTCAACTTTGGATCGGACTTCGTCAACCTGAGATTTGCCCGCAAGGGCTCCCATACGAACACCTTCAACTCGCGGATCTCCAATAGTCGTTTTTGACAACTGCGTTCCTAGAGCAATTTGAACATCCTCAACAAGATGTTCAGGTACCATGATCCTCCTTATGGCTGTGCACTTTTGTCCGCACTTCACGGTCATTTCCTTTCTTACCTCCTTGACAAACATGTCAAATTCTGGTGTGCCTGGAACCGCATCTTCACCTAAAATAGAACAGTTTAGGGAATCTGCCTCCATATTGAAAGGAACAGCTTCTTCTAACAGACGCGGGTGAGCTTTCAGCATTTTACCTGTGCTTGCAGATCCTGTGAACGTCACAATATCTTGAGATTCGACATGATCAAGAATGCCATTGGCCGAACCACAGATTAATTGAAGAGCTCCTGGAGGTAAGATTCCTGACTTATCAATTTCGCGAACCATTACCTCTGTAAGATAACTAGTGATAGTCGCAGGCTTTACCACTGCCGGCACTCCAGCCAGCCAGTTAACGGCCGTTTTCTCTAACATTCCCCAGATAGGAAAGTTGAAGGCGTTGATATGAACTGCAACTCCTTGCTTTGGAACCATTATATGATGTCCTATGAAAGTTCCATTTTTAGACAATGGAACGTGGTCTCCGTCTACATAGTAGGTTTCATCAGGAAATTGTCGGCGAAGACTACTATAGGCGAATAGATTACCGATGCCTCCTTCGATATCGATCCAACTATCGATTTTGGTGGCCCCAGTTTGATAGCTAGTATCGTAGAACAGTTCTTTGCGCTCCATGAGATAGAGGGCAAGTTCTTTGATCATTCTTCCACGCTCGTGAAAGGTCATCTTACGCAAAGCTTTACTGCCTTCAGTACGACCGTAATTGAGCATTTCACCAAAGTCTAATCCGGAGCTACTAGCAGTAGCGATGACATCTCCTGTAATCGCATTATACAAAGGCTTTCCTTCACCTTGTCCGTCTATCCATTGCCCAAGGGCATAATTCTGAAGTTTCATAATTCCTCACGTTTAATAGCTGCAAAAATAAGAAAGTGGATGGGACGTCAGCCTTTTATCCTTTTAAAGGCCTTTATCGAAAACTATAAGGATCGCCAAATTCTAATTCATGACTCCCGATCTCTCGTTCTTTAAAAACTTAAGATCTTGATTGAGATGGTTTTAAATCAATTAAACCCACAAAAACATTTATTATGACTTTATTATCTGCTTTCTTCCTCTTATCCTTTTCTGCCATAAGAGCTCAATTTCTCTTCTACTGCGCAAGTTGACGACAACAGATGCGCATTCGATGTTGAAGAGACAAATTGTGCCGCCGATTTAATTGGGTATTAAGAAATCAACATGGTTTTCTATTTGCTCATACTGGGAGGGCTTGCAGGAAGTTGGGGTTAAAAGTCCCACAAAAAACAAATTTAGTAAAGGCGTTGCTGCTGAAAAAAAATGGCCGCCTTTTCATGTTTCAAATAGTCTTGGAAAGACTAACAATATCGCGCCAAAGCAGATTGAAAATATAACTACAGGCGGCTGTTTTTTTTGATCAATTTGAGCTTTTTAGTCGGGGAGTGTTTTCGGAGAGTCATTGGACATTACCGAATACTAATTAAACTCTACCGAACTCTAAATGAGAAGAATAAAATAGTAACCTCTCCGTAGTTTTGGATTGTGAAAGAAAAAAATCCTTATATTTGAGAGGCTGACTTAATAACCTCAACTCATTTATCGAGAACTTTTTTTCTAAATTTTAGTAAAACAAGAACTCAATTTAATAAACCTCGTTTTATCATGAAAAAGATAGCAACCTTTATCCTCGCGGCCTTTGCAGTTTCTTTTGCCCAAGCGCAGGAAGCACAGCTCGTGGTGCAAAAAGTAGACAATGGAAACGCCGTACCCGGCAATACTTACCGTGTTCACGTTCTACTACCGTCTCAATCTCATACACTTCACGCTGTTTTTGGAGATGATGAGTCTGGACTTTCAATTCAATCAACACAAGATTTCTATCAGCACCAATTTGGGGGTGAAACTTCGGCAGGTATTAACGGTGCAGCCATTGATATGGTTCCTGAACTAGCCTATGATTCCTGGCTTACAATTGGTGCAGAAGATGCAACTGATAACAACCTTTGGGACATTGGTATGGAATTAAGCGATTTCAATACAGGGGGCAATTTGGCTGTTCAAGATGGTGCATGGTTTCTTGTACCTACGGACGCTCGTTCTCTAGCAGACGAAGGGAATTTGATTCTTGTCGCTCAGCTTACAACTGCTGGTGTTGCAACTGGATCCTTGAATATTCAAGGCTGGGATGGAAATCAAACTCCATGGCAGAAAAGAAACTTAAGTTTCACAACTTCAAATGCTGAAACTTTTGGATGTATCGATGGCGATGCAATGAATTTTGACGCTGATGCGACTTTCAATGACGGTTCTTGTGAGTTTGCTGATAGCGATGGCACTCCTGCAGAATCTGAAGCAGTTGCTTCGAAAGAAGAGGCTAGCGATTGGCAAATTTTCCCTAACCCAATTTGGGAAGGACAATTCAATATCCAATTTAGCAAAGCTATTGAGTTGAAGGACGGAAACTTGACTCTTGATATCATCGATATGCAAGGAAAGCTTGTTCACAGTGTTGAGGTAGATGAATCTGTAGTAATCGGAGGAAATAAATTGATCGTTACTAAGGACCTTAATTCAGGTATCTACAATGTGACTATCACTCAAAATGGTGTGGCCCAAACAGAACAAATTGTAGTTCAGAAATAACCTGAAACTATCAATAATATTTAGACCGTTCGGAGCAATCTGAACGGTCTTTTTTTTGCTAAGAAATTAGTTGAGGTCAAGACCAGAAAACGATGCTTAGTAGAAAATTAAGATCGCAATCAAAGTGAGAATTAATGTTCCAATGATTCCACGAGCGATATTGTTGTGCTCTTTCTGAAAAGCCCAGAAGAAGATTATGACATTCAAAATTGAACTACCTGATAGGATTTTGACCTTGTACATCGGTGCGTTTATGAATGCTTCTTGTATGAAAAAATGAAGCGAAGATTCCTCTTTGGCAGACCAGGCCAATCCCAACAAAAGAAAGCCAATGATAAGGCCCAAAGCTCCCACAACAAATCCCAATAGAAGTGTATCCCATTTCTTCATGCTGCAAATAAACGGCAATACTACTTAAGGAGCAATCGTAATTTCCCGCTCTTATTCAATATCCCATTCGTTAAGAACGGCAATAGCATGATGTGCCGTCATGTCATAATGAACTGGGACGATGGAAACGAAGTTATTTCCTAAAGCCCATTCATCAGTATCTGTCCCTTTGTCACGGTTGTTAAATTCTCCCGTTAGCCAGAAATAGCTTTCCCCAGAAGGATCAGTCCGCTTGTCGAATGATTCTTCCCAAAATGCTTTCGCCTGCCGGCAAATCTTTATTCCCTTAAGCTCATTGACTGGTATGCATGGAATATTGACATTCAAACACGTCCCTTTTGGAATTCCATTCTGCAATGCCGACTTCACAACAGTTTTTACTACAGACATCGCCCCGTCGAAATCGGCGTCTGCATCATGGTCTAGCAGACTGAAACCAATACTAGGAATTCCCTCAACGGCTCCTTCCACTGCCGCAGACATAGTGCCGCTGTATATCACATTGATACTACTATTGGAGCCATGGTTGATTCCACTCACCAATAAGTCAGGCGTTCGTCCGTCAAGAACTTCGTAAATAGCTAGTTTCACACAATCAACTGGTGTGCCAGTGGTAGAGTATGCTTTGCTGATTTTCACGGGGAATCGTACTTCTTTGAGTCTAAGAATTCGACCTATTGTTACTGCATGGCCCATTCCGGATTGAGGACGATCAGGTGCCACAACCACTACTTCCCCAAATTCACTTACAGCATCTACCAGAGCACAAATACCCTTTGAGGTAACTCCATCATCGTTGGTAACTAGTATAAGGGGGCGTTTATCAGACATAGCATTACGTTTTTGCAAACTTAGTTGAATTGCACCGTCTGAAGAAAATGTAGAAGAGGAAAAAGCATTTGCCCGAAGGGCCGATCATTGACTCACAATAAGACGACCCGTAATTGTAGGCACTGAAGGATTGCTGAGTTGGAATATGTAAGTACCGGACGAATAGTGACCAAGATCCATGTATATTTCATTGGTTGTTATTGATGGCTCAGATTCTAGAAGCTGACCATTTATCGAGTAAACCGTAAAATAGTATTCAAGTGCTGTCGGGTTGTCATATTTGATAACGGCCCAATTTTGAGCTGGAGTGGGATAAATTCTATACCCGTCTTCCAATCGCACAAAGCGTATACTAATTGAATGAGAAAGTCCTTTGGAACCTAGCTTTAAGCGGTAATGGTTGTCAGAATATTCTAGTGGACTCTTGTCTGTAAAACTATAGACTTCTGTAAATTCTGACCCTCCGCATACTCCCGGAATAAAATCTATGGGCTCAAAATTCAATGCATCGCTGGAACGTTCCAGTCCGATTCCTTGACAGCTTGATCCTCTTAAAATGGCGAGGCTAATTTGAATATGATCATCGTTTTGAACGGCCGTGAAGTAGCCCAATACAGCGTCATCCTGCGCCAAAGTTGAACTTGTGCAGATAAAGAAGAAAGCCAGTAAGATTAATTTTGAAGGCTTCATGCTAGTCAAACTGAAAAACGATTATTTTGTTGTGTAAAGTTAAGACATGAATTCGCACTAATGTCACAAAGCTATGGCATTTTGTACGTCTCTAAGCTGATACTTTAGGGGGTGAGTTCAAGCAAAGGTTCTTACATTTGGCGATCAAATAACAAGGATCGCAATGGAAGCATATATAGTAGATGGAATTCGCACCGCTGTTGGAAGTTTTGGAGGAACCTTAGCTCCTGTGCGGACAGATGATTTGGGAGCAATTGTTTTGAAAGAACTGCTTAAACGAAATCCATCGGTGCCGCCAGAGGCAATTGAGGATGTGATTATGGGGTGTGCCAATCAAGCAGGGGAAGACAACAGAAATGTCGCTCGTATGTCTTTGCTGTTAGCTGGACTCCCTACAACTGTGCCAGGAGAGACTGTTAACCGCCTGTGTGCTTCAGGTTTGGCTGCGGCTATCCATGCATCTCGGGCTATTAAATGTGGAGATGGAGACTTGTTTATAGCAGGCGGATTGGAGCATATGACCAGAGGACCAATGGTTCTTTCGAAGGCTTCGACTGCATTTGGACGAGATTCGAAATTGTTTGACTCTAGCTTTGGATGGCGTTTCGTGAATCCTAAGATGGATAAAATGTATGGAACAGATGGGATGGGACAAACTGCCGAAAATCTTGTTGATTTATACGGTATAAGTCGTGAAGATCAAGACTTGTTCTCATTCAATAGTCAAATGAAAGCTGCTCGAGCCCAAAGTGAAGGTCGATTGGCTAAAGAAATTGTTGCAGTAGAAATCCCTAGACGTAAGCAAGACCCTTTGATCTTTGACCAGGATGAATTTATTCGTGGCAATTCTACTTTGGAAGTACTGGGGAAATTGCGACCTGCATTTCGAAAGGAAGGTGGATCAGTGACTGCAGGCAATGCTTCAGGTTTGAATGATGGAGCCGGTGCCTTGCTATTGGCTTCTGAAGCAGGCTTGAAGAAATATGGATTGAAGGCTATGGCTCGAATAGTGAGCAGCGGAGTCGTAGGCGTTGAACCTCGAATAATGGGAATCGGACCTGTGGGAGCTTCCAACAAAGCATTAGAACGTGCCAGCTTGACACTTGCCGATATGGATATTATTGAGATAAATGAAGCCTTTGCTGCTCAAGTATTGGCTTGTACACGAAATTTAGGAATCGCAGATGATGACCCTCGCTTAAATCCAAATGGTGGAGCAATTGCTATTGGCCACCCGCTGGGAATGACAGGGCAGAGGTTGTTGCAAACAGCTGCTATTCAGCTTCAAGAAACAGGAAAACGCTATGCACTGGTAACCATGTGCATTGGCGTCGGACAAGGCTACGCGGCCGTAATCGAACGTTGTTAATCATGGCAAATATTTTTAGTTTCAAAGGCTTTCGTCCTGTAATAGATGAATCGGCCTATATACATCCAACTGCCACCGTTTGCGGCAATGTCTTTATTGGTAAAGATGTATACGTCGGCCCTGGTGCCGTGATTCGCGGTGACTGGGGTAAAATTGTGATCGAAGATGGTTGCAATGTTCAGGAGAACTGCACGATTCATATGTTTCCCGGTCTAACGACTTTGTTGGAAAAAGGTGCGCATATTGGTCATGGCGCAGTTGTTCATGGCGGCCATATTGGACGTAACTGTTTGATAGGAATGAACTCTGTCGTAATGGATGGGGTAGTAGTAGGTGCAGAGAGTATTGTTGGCGCCCTTTCTTTTGTCGGTGCTAAAACAGAAATTCCTCCTCGCAGTTTGTTGGTTGGTAATCCAGCTAGGGTAATCAAACAGGTCAGCGATGAAATGTTGGCCTGGAAAACTCAAGGTACAGCGCTCTATCAAGCATTGCCATCTGAATGCCATGAGTCAATGATTCCTTGCGAACCTTTACGTGAAGTCGAAGCCGATCGCCCAGCGCAAGAGAACTTGTATAAAACTTGGAATGCAATCAAAGATTCCAAAAGCTGACTTTAGCTTCAAACAATTTTCTATAAATCAGGATAAGTGCGCTATGAAAGTTGGAGTAGAGGCTGTCGCTTTTGGGGCTTGGTGTTCCGTAAATAGCGTCTCTGAAGCACTGGACATCGGCAGTGGTACTGGTATCCTTTCTTTAATGCTTGCTCAACGAAATAGTGAATTGACCGTCCTCGGCTTGGAAATAGATGAGCATGCGTGTGCTCAGGCAAATGAGAATTTTGAAAATTCACCGTTCAAAGAACGTTTGTCTTGCATTCATGGAGATTTTCTAAATCATGGATTAACTCGGGAATTTGACCTCATTATCAGCAATCCACCATTTTTCAAGGAGGGAATTCGAAGTTCTTCAGGAAAGCGTAATCTTGCTCGATTTGAAGATAATCTGCCTCTTTCTAAGTTGGTGAGCGGCATCAGTTCATTGCTCAAGCCTAAAGGCAAATGCTGTTTTCTCTTGCCTATAGACAGAGAGTTAGAACTTATCGATACCGCGATAAAGAGCGGACTTTATACTGAGCGAATCACGAAAATTCAGAGCACTACTAAAAAGCCTGTAAGCCGAGTTTTTGCACAATTCGGACTAAATGCCATCAAAAAATGCGTGAATGAAAACTTGTTGATTTATGCAGATGACAATACCTACACAGCAGAATTCAAAAAGCTAACTAAAAACTTTTACTTAAACATTTAAGATCCTAGTACGTGTTTCAATTCTTCGATTTGACTTTCCCAAAGAAGAGCTAAGTCCTCTATATCTGACGGCTCAGCGAAATCGGTAACAATAATGGCTACTTCCTTGGTAAGAGCGTCAATCTTGATTCGCAGTTCGAAGAAGTATTTTACATCTTCTTCTTCTTCTGCAATCCATCGAAACTTAACCGACTCGTCTTTTTTTGTAGTTAGTAGTCTTGCTTCTTCCTCTGATCCTTCCCACTTGAAAGTATAAACGTCCCCTCTGATATTTACGTCGTCGGCAAACCACTCTGAAAGGCCACTAGGCGTGCTAAGACAGTTGTAAATAATCTTAGACGATGACTTAATGAGATATTCCCGTTCGAACTTTTCCTTCTTCATATTCTTCTAAATAAGCGCTCTGCGCGTAATCGTGACAATATAACAAAAATAGAAGGGAAAATAGCTCTAAAATATAGATTGACATTCTTTGTGAGTAGGAT
>JBLHIB010000025.1:0-32938 GCA_047615865.1 Gammaproteobacteria bacterium | reverse complement strand
CCACCAGCGAAAATTACGTTACCCAATTGATCCTCAAGAGAGAAACCAATCTCAGCATCGAAAGTACCACCTCCAACAGAAAGTGAGTAACATCCGTCAGCCAAACAAAGAAAATCTGTTTGAGCAGTACCTGCAGCGATAGTTCCTGAAGCAAGAACAGAAGCAGTAACTAAGTCAGAAATGACATAAGTCGCTCCGTTCCATCCGTCACCGAATGAATCAGTCATATTCATAGAAACCAATTGCTCACCAATTGCACATGTAACACATGAACCATCGTCACAAATTGCAGAAGGGTCATAGTTGTTAGCAGCAGAATCCGTACAACCAATGTCTCCGCCAATAGCGAACGCAATGATTTCAGGACCAGCACCAGCAGCCAATGTACCAGAAGCAAGTATGTTTCCAAGATCGTCAGTCAAAGACCAACCACCTGTTCCCCATCCGTCGCCGAATGAATCAAGCATTTCCATTTGGTAGCAGCCATCTGCAAGACAAAGACTCGCACTAAAAGGAGCTCCTCCAGTTTCGATTACGTTACCCAAATCATCAGATAGTGTAAAAGTAATCTCAGAATCAAAGAAGTCACCACCTACAAACAAAGCAGCACAGTTATCGTAACAACATGTACCATCGTCAGCAGCAGCCAAAGAATCATAATTACAAGCACCTGGGTCAGTACATCCCGGAGGACATATACCACCAGCTACAGTGAATGTATTGCTAATAAAATCAGCAACCCCACTCAATGGAAGGTCTGCACCATTCAAAGTCCAAGAAATCTCTGAATCAAATGATCCACCGCCAACTGCGATACCGTAGCAACCAGTAGCTAGACACAAGTCATCAGTCGAACCTGAACCAGTAGAAGTGCCAGAAGCAACAACCAACGATGTGTTCAAGTCTGTAATTGTGTAAGTAGCACCGTTCCATCCGTCACCGAAAGAATCTACCATATCAAGGGTCAAGCAGTTATCAAAACAGCAAGATCCATCATCAACAGTAATAAGCAAACCACCATAATTACAAGCAGTTGTAGTTGCACAGCCAATGCAAGAGTAGTCACATGAACCATTCTCGACAGTTGCAGTTGAATCATAGTTACAAGCACCTGGGTCAGTACAGCCTGCGCATGATGTAAACTCACAAGAGCTGTCATCGAAGTTCGCAAGCGAATTGAAGTTACAAGCTCCAAGATCTGTACAACCAGCCACGAAACATGGCAATCCAGTTGGATCCGCAGAAACGAAAACAATCTGAGTACCACCTGAACCTGCAATTGTTCCAGAAGATATGACTAAACCGCCATTTGAAATAATGTAAGTCGCACCGTTCCATCCGTCACCGAATGAATCAAATCCTTCAAACGTGTAGCAGTCATCTAAAAGACATAGATCCAGAACTTGAGCACCGCCCGCTCCTGTAGCAACAGGATTTCCAGCACCATCATTTAAGTTCCACGATATTTCTGAATCAAAAGTTCCAGAAGTAAGTTCAATCTGAACACAGTTGTCAAAACAACAGTCCAGGGCATCTACGTCTGTAGATACAAAATTACAAGCGTTGGTGTCGTTGCACCCCGCTTGAGCGTCAATGGTCCAAAAGGCTAAGCAGCCTAGAAAAAGAACCGAAGCTAACTTGGTAAAAGCTTTCTTCATTTTGAATTGGTTTTTGGTTAATACTTAAATATTGTCGGGATAACCCCGATAGTTTAATTGTTTCCTAAGTTCAGTATATCGAAATTCTTATCACAAAACATCCCACGCACAATTTCGATATGATCAATGTTGTTCATTAGTTACAAGTCGGCACATTGGTGCCAGTACTACAAGGTATTGAATGGAGCAAGTGAGGGTAAGTCAAGTTAAGTCAAGGTAAAGGTTATTCGCTTTCCGGCACAAAAACCTTTCAGCATTCCAAAATTATGCATTTAATCCCGTTAATCCTAAAGCTGATCGATCAAAATACGCTATTCGTCTCTTTTTCAGTCCTCTACCTACATGAGAATCAGTCAATAGCGCGTGCCCTTTTCAGAACGAGGATTACAAATATAAGAAAGATTCAATAGCTACCAACCCAATATGTAAATTCTTCCCAATTCGGCACAACGCGCCTCAACTCACTGACAATCAAATAAATAGTATCTATATTCTCAAGATAAGAATAGAAAATACTCACATTCAAGATAAATACAGAATAGAGATCCGGTAGATTTTTTGATCTTTTTGAAATGCTATTCTTTGACGACCAGGAAGAGCTATTTACGCACTCAACATCGCGCAAACCTCACAATCCGAGAAAGCCAATGGCAAGACTAACAATGATTTTAACTACCACATCTTGGCATGCCAACTTTGAGAAAACGGAACCAACCATGCTTCTGCCAAGTCACCTTTCGCTTTTACAAGATTGTCATACACCAGCGTAACATCGGTAATAATGCCAGCTTTGCGCATGGCCCAAAATTCATGCATCGGAGTTATCTGAATGACATCTGCCTTAATCCATGCAATGGCCATACGATCAAAGAAGTCTACCTTGTAGTCATTGCAAAATTCCTTGACCAGAGAAACACTGGAGTCAATTGAACATCCTGTAACTCCGCTCGCCTTTTCATCAACGGCAAACACTAGAAATCTTCCATGCTCTATGGAATACGACGACATTAGCGGCTGACCGTGAGCCGCCCAACCCTGAACAAAGAAATCCAAACGTCCTTGGATCTGCTCAATCTCTGTTTGAGTCAGCACTCTTGAACATTGGTAAACCCATACTCTAGCATGGTCAGGCATTGCTTCAAAATCAAGTTTCATCTTTTGTATTCTTAATAAGTAATGAATGGGCTGGAACCAACATCATCAGAGGAACTGGTGACTGAAGAGCTCCCAGTATTTTCCTAGCAAATCCGTATCCTTCAATTCCACACCCCGCTAGTTTAGAAACGCCAAAAACTGCTACAGCCAGAACCAAGAAACCCAAATAAACCCACAATATAGGCAAGTTAAATGCTTTCGATCCAATCCACAAAGAGAAGGCCATCAGTACCAGCGCAGCATTGATAAGTAAAAAAACAAAAGCCAAGGCCCATTTCAGTCCAAACAACTCGCGTTCGTTCAACTCCATTAACGTTTCTATAGGCGTGTGGTTAAAATAGTAATCGAAAGGATGATCTTTTCGGAATAACTGAATTGCGTTCACTCTATCCTTACTAGTCATTTGCGAATAGCCCTGAACAGAAGAAGCATGCTCCAGAATGAAGTTCGTTTCAATCTTCACCTGCTCTTGAAGAAAGCCGAATGCTATTCCTAGAATTACACAAACAATTGCCCAGCTCTTACTTTTCATCCCTCGCTATTGGCTTTTCTGCACCATTATCTGACAAGTAGTTGATCCAGAAGTACCACAGACCGAAAACGAAGATATACACTAACACGGTGAACGTATAGTCATGGTGGAATTGCAAAGACTCTGGACTTACTGAGACGATAATAACAAGAGCGACAATACGCAGGGCATTAATAAGATGCACACTTAGAAGACCTAGGGGAAGAAACCACAACTTGTGTTTTAGAGGCCCTGGATAAGCCATCACGAAGACAGTCAAGAGAGACAGTAGCGTAATTCCGTCGCACGGCGCCCCGATCTCTATCCAATGTGATTCGATGATACCAACGAAATTCGCAAACTCTCCTACATGCGGTCTCAATTCGTACCCCAATAAATTCAGAATACTCTCGGTAAGCCAAACTAAGTTATCAATTACAAAGTCGTCAAAATTGGTATGAGGCTGCAAATAGAATTCATAGAGCAGATACCACAGCAAGTAAACCCCGGGGGCAATAACAATAAATCGAATGAATGGATTCGAAAGAGAAAGCTTCATCTCACCCTTTCCGAGTGAGTTCGTGTGCTTTCTTACCGCCATAAGCAATGCCTGCTGCAATTAAGAAACCCAATCCACCATCAATAGGACAAGGACCGCCAAAAGGGCCATCACAGGGAGGGGGATTATCTTCTGGAAAAGGCTGAGCCCCAAGAATCATTGGTAAAGCGAGCCAGGCACAAACGATGCCCCAAGAGATGAATTTTTTCATGATATTCTGGTTACTATACTTGATGGACAAAGCTACGACATTTTCAAAACACAATGAAGATCATATCAAATTAACATTTCCGCTTATTGAATTGACAGAATACTATATTTGCACTTCGCTCCCGTAAACCGCGAAGATGTCAGAAAAACCAGGCAACCTCATAGACCCTGAAGATCTCAGGCCCATTTTTAAGTTTCTAGGTAAGAATTGGTACTTGTTACTATTGTTCCCTTTAATAGCGATGATGCTAGCCAATTGGTATACCCATACCTTGCCAGATATCTACGCCGCAAAAACGGAGATCCTGCTCAAAAGCGCCGATACTTATGACTATCAAAGTCAGCTTTACAGTAACTTAGGATACTATTCATTGATGCAAGATGTAACGAATCAAAAAAGGGTTCTGGCGTCTTATGACATTGTATCTGATGCCTTGCGCCGCTTGGATTTCGAAACCGAATATTTCTTGGTTGGCCGCATAAAAGTATCTCAAGTGCATCAATTTGATTTCATTCGGGTTCATGCGGATCACCGCAGTATGGATTCCAAGTTGATCGGCAAGCTCATAACACTTACAATTGAAGACTACGACACGTATCGTCTGAAGTTTAAAATTGATGACCGTGAATATTCTCAGGTCCATCGATTTGGAGAATTCATTGATGAAATCCTTTATGACATCCAGGTTGATCGTTCTGAACAACTTAGTCTGGAGAGTTTGGAGATGAACAAATCAAGGATATTTCAATTCCGTGTGGTGACGACCAACCAGCTTGTGCAACATTATAAGTCTCAGTTGACCATAGACAATGTAGAATACACTTCAATTTTGACCATGAACGTCAAAAACGAGGTAGACAAGCGAGCAAAAATGTTTCTGGACACCTTGTCTAAAGTTTATATTGACTACACCATTGGTTCTCAAATCGAAATCAACGCCAACACTCAACATTACATCGACAAGCAGCTTTTAGAGCTTGAGTGCATATTAGACTCTTTGGAGAGACAAATGGAGTCGTTTAAAGACCAGCACAACATTCTAGATCTCGATCAGGAACGTCAGGAATATTTTGACTCTATGGTTGAGTTAGACGGCGAAAGGCGTCGTCTTGATTTGAGAAGGCAAACGATGAATTCTCTTGAAGACTTCCTTTACCAATCTGCAGAGGAGGCATCGTTACCACCTTCGTTGTATATTTTCTCGGAAGACCAGATTTTATTGGAGCAGGTGAACAAACTGTTCAATTTAAAAATCCAGCGGAAGGGAATGGAAATGGATTTTACCGACGAAAACTTAGAGATTCGTCGACTTGACTCTTTGGTTTCCAATGTAACCACAGGCATATTTAGATATTGTCGTGACACCAAAGGTGCGTTGGAAAGTGCAATCGTCGATGTGACCAAGGAAGTTGAAAAATTTGAACGTAAGCTTCAAGATATACCGAAGTCGCAGCGGGACATTATGAGTATCAACAGAAAGCTCAACGTAAACGAAGGTCTTTACGTGTTCCTCCTTGAGAAAAAGGCAAGCACAGTTATTGCTCGAGCTGCTATCATTCCTCAGACAAGCGTGATTGAATCGGCGAGATCCCTGGGAGTTGTGGGTCCGGATCGATCGAGTACAATCTATACCTGGATCGGCATTGGATTCGCAATCGCGATGGTATTCTCGTTTATTCGTCTGCTATTCTTTGATCGAATCGAGAACACAAAAGAGCTTAAGAAGATGACACACCTCCCGGTTATCGGAGGCATCCCTCATTATGATGAAGCTCTTACAGACCCGATCGCGATCAATACCAAGCCTCGATCGAATGTCTCCGAAGCATTTCGGACAATACGCGCTAACTTGCAGTACATGCTTACTGGAAGTGAGCCAAAAGTAATTCTGGTCACATCTTTGCATCCAGGTGAGGGAAAGACTTTCAACTCCTCAAATATAGCTTCCGTATTTGCGAAAGCTGGAAAGCGTGTTTTGTTGCTAGATTTTGACCTCCACAAGCCGAAAGTACACCGAACTTTCGGACTAGAGAACGTTGCAGGTGTGTCAACATTCTTGATTGGGAAATCAGACGCTGATGAACTAATCGTTCCTAGCCAGGTAGAAAACCTTGACATTGTGACCGCCGGACCAGCTCCACCGAACGCATCAGAGCTTATTTTAAGTCCGCGAGTAGGAGAATTGCTTTCACGCATGAAGACAAAATATGACTTGGTGGTAATCGATACGCCCCCACAACTGCTTATCTCGGATTCGCTTGTTCTTCTCGAGCACAGTGACACCGGATTGTTTGTCATGAACACCGAAAAGGCTACCAAGCAAGGAGTTAGATATCTTGAAGAGCTCTTCGAGCAACATAATCTACAAAACAACAGTCTTCTACTCAACAACATCAAACAAAAGAAGTGGAAGTACTATTATGGCAAGTACGCTTATAAGTATGGTTATGGGTATGGGTATGGCTATGGTTACGGCTATGGCTATGGTCAAAATGACTATGGTTCGGGCTACAGAGAGGACAAAACCGCTGACAAGAGTGGAAGAATGCGCCGTAAAAAGTAAAAATTACAGACTGACTTTCATTATCTTTGAGTTTGGTGTGGAAGATTCAAAAGGAAACACTGCCTTTTGAACCCTATTTATACTTTATAACCAAACCCCAGAACAATGAAGAGAATCTTACTCTCAAGTTTATGCGCTGTGCTAGCTTTTGGCAATATGCTAGCGCTAAACATCAGCACCATTGAAAACACCTGCTCAGAAGCAAGCAACTCATCTTTCACGCTTCTTCCTACTGCCTCATTGAGTGCTTCATACGCAGGATTAGGTCCAGATCAAGGAGATGAACCAGGTTATGATACCTACCAAGTGATTGGTGCAGGCTGGGTAACTGGAGCTCAAAATTGGACTTTTCAATTCACCGATCAATCAGGCAACGTATCGACTTATGTTTCTGGAAATTTCATCAACACACTGAACCTACAAAATGTAACACCTGACTTGTGTTATGGTGAGATCTATGATGTTCAAGTAGACGTTATGGTAGCTGGTGTATGGTGCGGATTCGGACCTACAACTCAGATCATCATGGAGGACGAGCCTCTTACCGAGTTGCAGCTTGGGTTTTGCAACACAACACATGATTTGTACACGATTATTCAATGTGTCTATATAGGAAATGCTGAAGAATACAATTGGAAGTTCAGCACGGACAATGGACTCACAGAATTTCAATACAACGGCGGAGCGAATCAATGGGTTGACATTTCGGACATTCCAGAAATGCGATACAGTAAGATTTATGAATGCTGGGCACAAGCTAAAGTCTGCGGCGTTTGGGGAGAATTTAGTCAAAGCTGTTTCTTTACTACTTCACCTCTACCCTACACCAATCTTGAACCAGCATTCTGCGGAGTTCCCTACGTTGGTAATGCGCAATTTTTCTGGGTGCCGGGTGCTACAGAGTATTGGGCTAAAGTATACTTAACTGATCCTGATGATCCCAATTTTTTACCTCTAGGACCATCAATTCTATACAATATCACAGATGTCTCAACTCCAGTAGTCCCTCTGTTTAGTATGGGTCTGCAATCGGGAAATGTTTATGCCGTGCAGGTGAAACCCTTTGTAGGCGAGCAACAAGGAGACTATGGACCAGTATGTCTCATCTATTATGACGTGCCACCTGGAATGGCGCCAAACTACAATCCTGGGTCTCTTAATTCTAATTCAGATGGTGCGACCTTGAAAGTATGGCCGAACCCAAACACGGGCACGGGAATTTCTGTTGATGTTAGCCAACAAAACTCAAATTACGAGCTAAACGTGCTTGATATGACTGGAAAACTGGTCTTTTCACAGGAATTCGATGCTGGCGACAACACCTTGGAAGTGAGTTTTGACAAGACCCTATCGATGGGTATTTATCAAGTTTTTCTTCGCACTGAAACTAGTCTGCAACAGCAAAAAATAATCGTTCACTAAATAAAGCCTTAGAAGCCTCATTCAAGATTTAGAGTTTGACTCTTCTATCGCGGTGAAATTCATAGCTTTGCAAGCTTAACATCTCGCTATGGTTTCTGTAATAGTCACGACTTTCAATTATGCCAGCTACGTAGAACGTGCCTTGAGAAGCGTCGTTGATCAATCACTTTCATCTGATCAGTATGAAATACTAGTCATCAATGATGCTAGCACTGATCACACGGCGGAAATTCTTGAAAACTGGGAAGAGCACATACGTGTGTTCAACCTGAAGGATAACATAGGATTGGCCGGAGCTCGTAATTTTGGCATAAAAAAGGCACGAGGACAATACGTTATTTTTGTCGACGCTGATGATTACGTTCATTCTGATTTACTCAAAGTACAAAAGCTTTTCTTGGATCAGAACAATAGCATCGACGCGGTATCAACCGACTATTTTGTCGTGAGCGAAAAGGGTAAACATCTTGAACACGTCAACGCCGAGGAGAAGCCTGTAGCCTGTGGCATTATGTTCCGAAAGGATTATCTCTACCAAATCGGGCTTTATGACGAAGGCTTTCGCGCTAGAGAAGAAGAAGATTTGAGAATTCGTTGGATTTCAAAATACAACATTCACAACGTTATCATCCCTCTTTACCGCTATTGGATGCACGATACCAACCTCACGAAAAATGATGAGGAAATGGATAAGTTCCAAAAGAAGTTGGCTCAAAAACATGACTAATTCCTCACTATTTCTATCCTCAGAAAGAGTCTATCTCAAACCAATTTCCCTAGATAATGCTACGGAAGAGTATGTTGATTGGCTCAACGATCCTGAAGTAACGAAAGGTCTTTTAGCCACTGGATCCAAGGCAACGCTTGAGTCTGTGAAGCACTACATCAGCGACCGACTTGTTGATGCAAATACTCTTATGTTGGCGATCTACGACAAGGATTCAGACAAACACATCGGAAATATTAAAGTCGATAATTTTGAACCTGGAGCTGGCACTTGCGAGTTGGGGATTATGCTTGGGGACAAGGCTTTTTGGGGAAAAGGCATAGGAAAGGAAGTGATTTTTTTAGTACTCAACCACGTTTTCAACCAAATGGGAATGCGAAAAGTGCTGTTGGCTGTTTATGCCAACAATCCCGGGGCGATCAAATTGTACTCAAATTTGGGTTTCGAGGAGGAAGGTGTATTCAAAGAACACGTTCGAGTTGGAGAAGACCTTGTCGACAAGCACTATATGTCCCTCTTCAAAAAGAATTTCACAAGCCTTCAATAACCTAGTTTTCTTCATGTTTTCCGCCTTCGGCAAATGAGTTGTTGTCCCTTCCTTTTACTTTTCGATTATCAACATTGAACTGAGGTATATTTTTATCCAGATTTAACGACAATACGTTGGAAACTTGTAGTTTCGTACCTCCTATTAGAACACACCAAATTAGTTCAGTCGACCTTGAACTTTAACACGATAATCAATGGATCCAAATCCAATTAAAGTTGGTAAATCCCAAGCGCTTTATCAACGCGCCAAGGAATTGATGCCTGGGGGAACTCAATTGCTTTCGAAGCGACCTGAAATGTTTCTTCCAGACTTGTGGCCGGCATACTATAGCGAAGCCAAAGGCTGCAAAGTCATAGACCTTGATGGCAAAGAATACATTGACGTAGGGTTAATGGGCGTCGGTACTAATCTTCTCGGTTTTTGTGATGAAGACGTAGACAATGCCGTAATAAAGGCAGTTCGCCAAGGGACAAACACTACCCTGAATTCCCCAGAGGAAATTGAGCTCGCCGAATTGATGCTTGATCTTCATCCATGGGCGGACATGGTTCGCTACACCAGAACAGGCGGCGAAGCCATGGCAGTGGCTGTGCGAATAGCTCGTGCCAGCACAGGAAAGGATAAAGTCATGTTTTGTGGCTACCACGGTTGGCACGATTGGTATCTAGCATCAAACCTTGCCGATGATAAGCTTGGAGACGGACACCTAATTCCAGGCTTGGAACCGAATGGTGTGCCACGTGCATTGCTGAATACCTCCATCCCATTCTCATACAACGATGTAACAGATTTTGTAGACAAAATTACAGCCCACGGAGACCAAATGGCGGCTGTTGTTATTGAATCTGTTCGGAATTTTGAGCCAGACCCAGCATTTTTTGAAGCTGTGCGACGAGAAACCACGAATAGAGGTATTGTCCTCATCGTAGACGAAATCACCGCTGGATTCCGCATGAATATCGGAGGAGCTCATTTACGCTACAACCTGGTACCTGACATCGCTGTATTTGGAAAGGCATTCTCAAACGGATACCCGATGGCCGCAGTTATCGGAAAGAAAGAATTCATGGATGCGGCTCAGACGAGCTTCATAAGCAGCCTTTTCTGGACCGAACGCATTGGCTTGGCGGCTACATTGGCCACAATCAAGAAAATGCAAAAAGTAGACAGCCCAGCAAGAGTAATAGCTGTTGGCGAGGAAGTACAGGCAGGTTGGAAAAAAATAAGCGCGTCTAGTGGCGTTGATTTTAAAGTAATGGGATTTCCTGCAATTTCTGCCATGGGTATTAGTCACCCTCAAGTCCTTGCATACAAAACATACTATATCCAAGAAATGCTCAAGCGCGGCTACTTGGCGACTATCGCTTTTTACGCCAGTTGCGCCCATGAAGGTTATGTTGCGGACTACCTGCGTCATACGGAAGAGATTTTTGGTGAAATTGGTGAACTAATGCAAAAGGACGCCGACCCAACAAGCTTTTTACAAGGCCCAATGTGCCATGCTGGATTTGCACGACTTACCTAAGAGACAATGGAAGAAAACAACATTAAAAGGACCACAGACCCGAACGAGATCGACTTCCGACAGAAGTTTGAACTCACCGATAAGGTAATTGTCCTTACTGGAGCCTGTGGGTTGATTGGAAGAGCTTTTTGCGAGGCTGTCTGCCAATTCGGAGGTATAGTCGTTGCCGCGGATATTGCGGCCGCGAATCCTGAGAAATTTGCTAGCGCCTTGTCAGAACGACATGGTCGGCCAATGCTCGGAGTAAGCATCGATGTAGGTCAGAAATCGAGTGTCGAAGAATTAAAAAATGCAGTCTTGGCTAAATATGGCAAGATTGACGGCCTAGTGAATGGTCATCAAAACAAGACGCAGTCCTTCTTTGAACCATTTGAAATTTATGGTGAAAGCAATTGGGATGCTGTAGTGGAAACCAACCTCAAAGGCACATTCCTAACTTGTCAAGTACTTGGAACTTGGATGTCTGAAAACGGCGGTGGAAACATTGTAAACATCCCTTCGACCTACAGCGTAGTTGCTCCAAATCAAAATCTTTACAAAGGGACAAAGCTGGGCTGTCCGGCAGCATACAGTGCATCCAAGGGCGGTGTCGACGCACTTTCGCGCTACCTAGCTAGTTATTGGGCAGTAAAAAAGGTGAGAGTCAACATGATTACCCCGCACGGAGTGTGGAACAACCACGAGGCCAAGTTCGAAGAAAACTTCGCTCGATTCTCTCCAATGGAACGCTTGAGTTACAATCACGAAGTTGCTGGAGCATTAATTTATTTGTTAAGCAACGCATCATCCTATACCACAGGAGACAACATGCTCGTAGAGGGCGGCTGGACTGTTTGGTGAAAAAAACAATTATGAAATTAGTAGATTATCTCAATTCATATGAGCCCGGTGTACTTCGAGCTCCCTATATAATAGCCGAAGCTGGTGTTAACCACGAAGGCTCAATGGATCTTGCGAAGAGATTGATTGACGAGGCTGCTGAGGGCGGCGCTCAGGCCATAAAGTTTCAGACCTACAAAGCGGAAACGATAGCTTCAAAGGATAGCCCCTATTATTGGGATATTACCAAAGAGCCAACAGAAAGTCAGTTTGAGCTTTTTAAGAAGTACGACAACTTTTGGAAGAATGAGTACGGAATTCTAAAGGCTTATTGCGACGAGGTGGGCATTGAATTCATGAGTACCGCATTCGATGTAGAATCGGCTGATTTCTTGAACGACATGATGCCGGCATACAAGATCTCATCTTCCGATATCACGAACATCCCCTTCATTGAATACCAATGTAAGTTTGGCAAGCCAGTCATCCTCTCGACAGGAGCTAGCTACCAGTGGGAAGTGCAGCAGGCTGTTGAAGCCATTGAGAAGCACGGAAACAAACTCTGTTTAATGCATTGCGTGTTGAACTATCCTACCCCAGACGAAAATGCCAATCTGGGCATGATCAAAGGATTGATTAAAGATTTCCCACAAGTCGTTCCTGGCTACAGCGACCATACTGTTCCTGGAAACATGGACAATCTAATCTATTCTTGTCTGCTAGGAGCAGTTGTGATTGAAAAGCATTTCACCCACGACAAAACTCTTCCTGGCAACGATCACTACCATGCCATGGACAAGGATGATCTCAAAATATTCTGGGAAAAATGGGAGCATGCGACTACCGTCTTAGGTGGATATAAACTCACAGCTTTGGAAAGTGAAGAGCCTGCACGTCAAAATGCAAGAAGGAGTTTGGTTGCTGATAAAGACATCCCAAAAGGAAAGATCATCGAAGCTTCAGATCTGACATGGAAACGACCAGCAAAGGGCATTAGTCCAAAAGAGATCAAGGTTGTTATTGGTAAAGCTGCGGCTCATGACATTGAAGAGGATAGTATCATGAAGTGGAATATGCTCCAAGATTGATGTTAGAACAACTCGAGTCATATTTCGACCGACTTTGGCCCATTTGCCGGAGTATCACAGGGAACGGCTTACGCGAAAGTTTGGGCATCATCAATGAGTTGGTTCCAATGACTATGCATGAAATTCCAAGTGGAACGAAGTGCTTCGACTGGACGATTCCTAAGGAATGGAATATCAAGGATGCTTGGATTGAGACGCCTAAAGGCAAACGCATTGCAGAGTTCAAAGTTCACAACCTACATATCGTCAACTACAGTATTCCTGTTGATCAAAAACTGTCTTATCAGGAATTGGTGAAGCACATCTACACCATTCCTGAAATGCCGGATGCTATTCCGTATATCACTAGTTATTACAGTGAAAAATGGGGTTTCTGCATGACCCATCGCGAATTCGAGGAGCTGGACAAGGAAGGCGACTACCACGTATTCATTGACAGCACACTAGGTCCTGGCTCACTTACTTATGGAGAAGCTATTCTCAAGGGAGAATCTGATCGAGAGGTACTTTTTTCGACCTATCTCTGCCATCCGAGCATGGCCAACAATGAATTGAGTGGTCCATTGGTTCAAGCTATGCTCTATCAAGCGCTGGCGCAAATGCCCAAACGTAAGTACACCTATAGATTTGTCTTTGCGCCGGAGACCGTGGGTGTAATTGCCTATTTGAGTCGCATTGGTGAACATTTAAAATCCAAATTGGATGCTGGATTTGTTCTTACTTGCTGCGGAGATCCTGGAGACATTACGTACAAAAAATCAAAGATTGGGAATGCGCTTTGTGATCGTGTTGCGGAACATGTTCTGAACTTTGAATATCCAAACCACAGTATAAAACCATTTGCCGTAGGCGGGAGCGATGAAAGACAATATTGCTCTCCTGGATTCAACCTACCGATGGGATCAATCATTCGATCCCAATACCAGGAGTACAAAGAATACCACACCTCTTTGGACAACAAAGAATTCATTTCATTTGAGGCGATGAAAGACACTGTTGAGGCCCTAACAAAATTTGTAACTGTTTTGGAGCTGAATGAAAAGTATGAAGGTGTCGTGCAACATTGCGAACCTCAACTGGGAAAGCGGGGCATGTATCCCGACAGTGTTGATCCACTTTTCAACAGAGAAGCGCTTCACAATCTCATGCACTTTCTGAGTTATGCCGATGGTAAAAAGGACCTCATTGAAATTGCCGAGGCACGAAATCGATCGGCTTTAGTCTTCACGGATGCTATAAAGCTTTGTCAAGACAAATCAATGGTTCAACCCATTCTTAAGTAAGACATATGAGGGTTGCCCCATTTTCCGAAATCAACGAATTATTTCGACGAAAACTCGATGATCCATCGGTCTATACCACTGACCAATATTCGTTTCTGAAAGTTTTTCAGCATGCCCTGTCCTATTCTTTGAATGACGTTGGGTCCAAGATTATTAAGAATTACCTGCATTTGCCTGAAAGGCTAATCCATCTTATATACAAGCTAAAAGCTCTCAAAAATAAAGACAGACAGGCGCCAAAATTAAAATCCACCTTGATTATTGAAGGTGGAAGACATGTTTTAAATGAGCATGGGGAAGCGATTTCATCCTATTTTCACAAAATCAAGGCGGCTCTCGCGCAGGAAGATGTCAGTACCGTTCTTGTTTCTCCCCTATCGTTGTTACCAGGAATTGAATTGAGCCAACAAGACCTCGAATCAGTTCGAAATCTTCCGCTTTCAGGGAAATCCAAAGCAATGCTTCATGAGGTAAAAACTGTCTTCAAAAAAAGTAAAACATCTCAAAATTTTTCTCCGGAAGAATTGCTTCAGATTCAATCTCAGTTGCACATATTCTTTGAATCATTTCGTTTGTTTGATAATTTCCTTTCCGCAAGTAAAATTAAAAATTGTCTGTTTGAAAATCACTACCACCGAGAAGGTATGATAGCGGCTTTGAAGGCTCATGGTGCGCGTTCAATCGAAATTCAGCATGGGTTGATCGCACGCAATGACTTGTACTATGTATACGATGATTATGCCAAGTCAACCGCCAGTATAGCTTTCTTTCCCGACGTTCTCTTGACTTACGGGTCTTATTGGAAAAATGTTGTTTTAGCTGGGCATGAGCACACTATAGATTCGGTTCAAGTTGTTGGAGATTATACATCATTCGCATGGCCCGATCTGAAGGAAGGCAAGCGTGATAAAATATTGCTGATAACGGCGCAGAAGAATATGGCCGACGACTATGTCAACTACATTTTGAATTTGGCTTCAAAGGTTCAAAAACAACATGCCGACTGGCAAATAACCGTAAAATTACATCCCAAAGAGCCACAAAAAGACAAGTACACTTCTGCATTTGACTCACATCCTACCGTGAGCTTGATCGGCAATGAAACAGGTTTGCATGATGCACTTAGTAAGGCACAGATACATTTGAGCATCTATTCAACTACCCTGTACGATGCTATTGGACATAATCTGCTCAATTTATCGTTGCAAGCATATTCTAGTTCGGCCGATTATGCCGCTGACATCATCAAAGACAAAGTGGCCTACCCTCTGTTATTCGATGATGACCCCATAGCGCTGCTGGCGAAAGATTGGGATTATGACTTGGTCAATCGGTCTGAGCTCTATGCCGATTTTGACGTCAACAAATTCCTTGGCCTTTTGAAAAGGTAGATCTGTGATGAAGGTTCTTTTGATTAACCGATATTTGCAGACAAAACCAATTGACCCTCTTCGATGCTCAAGTTTGTCCTTCGAGAATCATTCTTATACACGCTAGCCAATTACACAGGGGTTATTGCCAACCTGTTCATTACACCGCTCATCACACCGATGTTGCGGCCGGAGGACTATGCAATTCTCGCACTATTTCACGCTGTAGCTGGTGCATTGTCACCACTTGGCGACCTCGGATTGATAAGTCTGTTTCAAAACGCATTTTTCACTCAAAAAGATGGCTGGAAAAAAAGCTGGAACAGCTACTTAGGCTTTCTCCTTATATACCGTATTCTGTATGCCACAATTGCGATACTCGTTATTGGCTTGGTGGTTGGAGATGAGATTCCTCGCGAAGACTGGCTAGAGATTGGACTACTTATTCTAATTCCGATGGTGATTTTTGACATTATTCGTGTTGTGGGAATGCGTCTTTGTCAATGGCAGCACCATCACCGAAGAGTCCATATAACCACTGCCATAACTGGATTATGTGCCGTTCTAGTTTCTCTGTATACCATACGCTACTTAGGTATGGGCTACCGCGGATGGTTTTATAGTTTATTTGTGGCCGCTTTGATACAGTTCGTCTCTTTTGCGCACGTCTTATTCGTAAAAGAAAAGCTTCGTCCACAATTCAATTTCCCTTTAAAATTCATTAAGCAGCGATTAAAAGTAGCCCTGCCAGTTATACCTCATCAGTCCTCTTCATTTTTGCTGGACACCTCAGATAGGCTTATGTTGAAATTCATGAACTTTTCCATGGGCCAAATCGGGTTGTACAGTATTGCTTACAGCTTCGGTTTATATTTCAATAATTTCAACGGACAAATGGGTGCTGTTTTATCTCCCATATATTTCCAGATTTACGGAGAGAACAAGCCCGAAGGGCAAACGATTATAAGGAGCATCACTTGGATCTGGCTAAGTATGGTTTTAGTAGGTGGTTTTTTACTTTCCTTATGGGTGAGAGAAATTTTTCAATTCCTATACAGGAATGACGAACTCTCTATCGCCTATCCATATTCGATTTTCATAATTATGGCCTTGTGTTATCGTCCTATGTATACGGCATGTGTGGACAGAATAATTTTTGAGGAAAAAACAAAAACGCTCCTCAAGATAAGTTTGGCCGCAGGCCTTATCAATGTGGTACTAAATCTAATTCTCATACCAATTTATGGAATTGAAGGTGCTGTTTTCACTACCTTCTTCTCATACATGTACATGGGATTTGCTGGATACTTCTTAAAGGACACCCGCAAATACATCACGGTCAATTATCACCCGTTCAGAGGTCTGGCACTTATCATTATGTGCACTTTTGCGGCCTATTATTGTGTTGAACTTCCTGTCTTATGGAAAATTGCAATAACAGCTTTTGTCATTATTATGTGCGTGGCAGGCTACTTTGTTTTCGGTCGTAAATTAGTGGCTATTGTCAATGCCTACCAAATCAAGAAGAGCTAGGTAAGTTCTCAGGCTGTATGGCATGATAGTTTTGTATTTTAGTGCGATCCAAATTGATCATCAGATCACAGACTAGATGTAAATTGACAAGTTAGAACGCTGAATTTAGAATTGGCAATAGCATTCCATCAAACACATGAATACCGAAGCAAATTCACCAAAGAACATTACTCCCCATGCGCATCTTAGAAGCAGGAAGGCTAGAGAAGAGCAAAAAGGTCACAGGGGCAAAGTAATCTGGTTTACCGGTCTTTCTGGTTCGGGAAAATCTACTATCGCAGATGCACTTGACCAATTGATGTCTCAATCCGGGTATTTCACAAGCATTCTTGATGGAGACAATTTGCGGCATGGACTGAATTCTGACCTCTCTTTTTCCCCTGAAGACAGACTTGAAAATCTACGCCGCGCTGCTCAGGTGTCTCGCATTATTTCTGACAATGGCACTATTGTATTGAGTGCCTTCATTAGTCCATTGAACGCAGACAGGGAGTTGATCACATCTATCGTAGGAGTAGAAAATATTATTTGGGTATATGTCGATTGTCCTTTATCGGTTTGTGAAGCAAGGGATCCAAAGCAATTATATAAAAAAGCACGCAAGGGAATTATCCCTAATTTCACAGGCATTAGCGCTCCTTTTGAAGCCCCCGAACGCCCTATGTTTACGGCCAAGTCTGACCAGTACACCCCCGAAGCTATTGCCAAAGAATTATTAGCTAATTTCGCTGATACAATAGCCCTTTAATGCAAAAATATTACCTCAACCATCTTGAACAATTGGAGGCCGAAGCGATTCATGCTTTAAGAGAAACAGCTGCCCAATTTGACAATCCGTGCATCCTATTTTCAGGAGGAAAAGATTCGATGGTAGTCACTCATCTGGCTTGGAAAGCATTCTATCCTGCTCCGCCCCCTTTCCCTCTTGTTCATATTGACACAGGACACAATTTTCCTGAGACTCTTGACTTTCGTGATGCACTCATATCAAAGCTTGGCCTGCGACTAGTTGTGGGCAGCGTACAGAAGTCAATCGACGATGGCAAAGTAGCTGAAGAAAAGGGTGCAAATGCTAGCAGAAATATTGCGCAGACCACCACATTAATTGACATCATCGAAGAAAATCTATTTGACGCATGTATCGGCGGAGGGCGAAGAGATGAGGAGAAAGCGCGTGCAAAAGAACGCTTCTTCTCGCACAGGGATGAATTTAGCCAGTGGAACCCAAAAAATCAACGACCGGAGCTTTGGGGCTTGTACAATGGACACAAACTTTTTGGTGAGCATTTCAGAGTATTTCCAATTTCGAACTGGACAGAAATGGACATTTGGCAATACATTCACAAAGAGAAAATAGACATCCCTTCTCTTTATTTCTCACATCTTCGAGACTGTGTGATTCGGAACGGTGTTATTTTGGCAAATAGTGAGCATCTGAAACTCAAAGAATCGGAAAAAATCGAGAATAAAAGAATACGCTTTAGAACATTGGGCGATCTTACGATATCTGGCGCAATCGAGTCAGAGGCAAATACGGTTGAAAAAATCATCGTTGAAGTAGCCGCAATGAGAGCAACTGAACGAGGCAATCGCACTGACGACAAGCGGTCGGAGACAGCTATGGAAGACAGAAAAAGGGAGGGATATTTCTAATGGACTTAGTAAGATTTATTACCGCAGGAGGAGTGGACGACGGAAAAAGCACCTTGATTGGTCGCTTGTTGTATGACAGCAAGTCCATTTTTGAGGACCAACTTGAACATGTCGCCAAAGCCTCGGAAAGAAAGGGACTGGACCATGTTGATCTAGCACTTCTAACAGATGGACTTAGAGATGAGCGAGAGCAAGGCATAACTATTGACGTGGCATATCGGTACTTCGCTACTCCGAAGAGAAAATTTATTATCGCCGACTGCCCAGGGCATATCCAGTATACCCGCAACATGGTAACCGGGGCTTCAACAGCAGACATGGCTTTGATTTTAATCGACGCCCGAAATGGACTTACGGAACAAAGTCACCGACATAGCTTCATAGCTTCACTCTTACAAATATCACATCTAGTAGTATGTGTGAATAAAATGGATTTGGTTGATTACAGCCAAACTGTTTACGACCAAATAGTTGATGACTTCCGCAATTTTGCGGCGAAGCTTGAGATTACGGACATCCAATTCGTCCCAGTTTGCGCGCTGCAGGGTGACAACATAGTTGATTCTTCGAACAACATGGACTGGTACAGTGGGGCGACCTTGCTATACACCCTAGAAAATTGCCATATACGCTCCGACAAAAATCTAGTTGATTGCAGGTTTCCAGTTCAAACCGTGCTGCGTCCTCAATCGGATGAGCACCATGACTACAGAGGCTATGCCGGTCAAGTTGCGGGTGGGATTTTTAAAAAAGGAGATGAGGTAGTTGCTCTACCATCAGGGTTTACGAGCAAAATATCCAGAATATCTCTTGCTGGAAAAGATGTTCAAGAGGCATTTCCTCCTATGTCAGTGGCCATAGAGCTAGAGGATGATCTTGACATCGGCAGAGGTGGTATGATTGCCCGAAAAAACAACCAACCGATATCCACTCAAAAAATCGACGCCCTGATTTGTTGGTTAGGTGACAAGCCCATGCAACCGAATACAAAGTTTATAATCAAGCACACCTCACGAGAAGCCAAAGCGCTTATCCAGAAGGTAAACTACAAACTCGACATCAACACTTTGCACAGAGACGAAAATGATTTGGCAATAGGCATGAATGACATTGCGCGTGTTCAAATTAGAACTACCATTCCATTTTTTATTGATCCATACAACCGCAATCGAATTACAGGTGCTTTTGTATTAATCGATCCTGCTTCGTTCAATACAGTTGCTGCTGGAGTGATTAAAGGTTAAGACGTTTCAAATGGAAATGGTATTTTTGTAATCGGAAATCTCCGAAAAAGAATAGCATATGAACCTTGACCTCAACGGTAAGTCCGTATTAATCACTGGTGGAACTGGATCCCTTGGACAGAAACTGACAGAAGAAATCCTAACTCGCTGGCCTGATGTAAAGCGTTTAGTGATTTTTAGTAGGGACGAACAGAAGCAATATCAGATGAACCTTACATGGTCAGACACCAAGTACAAGGCCATTCGTTATTTCGTTGGCGATGTGCGTGATTACGACCGACTTGTGCGTGCCATGCAAGGGATCGAATATGTGATCCATGCAGCAGCTATGAAGCATGTTCATATTGCCGAGTACAATCCAATGGAATGTGTTAAGACCAATGTCCTTGGTGCTGAGAATGTGGTGAATGCATGCTTCCAAACGGGTGTGAAGAATGTTGTGGCTCTTTCTACAGACAAAGCAGCTGCGCCTATCAATCTTTACGGGGCAACAAAACTGTGTTCGGACAAATTGTTTATTGCCGCAAACAACATCAAAGGGTTCAATGAGATCAAACTTTCCGTTGTAAGATATGGCAATGTAATGGGCTCAAACGGCTCGGTAATTCCTTTCTTCTTGAACAAGAGAAAAGAAGGAGTATTGCCAATCACTGATCCAAAAATGACACGATTCAACATATCACTTCAGGGTGGTGTTGACATGGTTTTCCATGCCATGGCCAATGCCTGGGGTGGAGAGATATTTGTCCCTAAGATTCCTTCATACTTGATTACGGATGTAGCCAAAGCCGTAGGACCAAATTGCGAACAAAAAGTAGTCGGAATTCGTCCTGGTGAGAAAGTTCACGAAGAGATGATCACTTCTCCGGATTCATATACGACCTACGACCTAGGTAAGTACTATGCTATTCTACCTCAGACGCCTGTTTGGGACGTAGATGAGTTTGTCGAAAAAATGGACGCCACTAAAGTCGAGGAAGGGTTCAACTACAACAGTGCTACCAATGATGACTGGGTGGGCGTAGAAGAAATTAGAAGTCTTATCCTCGAGCATATTGATCCTAGCTTCAAAGTAGAAGAGCATGCCTAAAGTGATTCCATATGGCCGACAGAACATCACCAAAGATGACCTTGATGCTGTCGCTAAGGCTCTGCAACATGATTTTCTTACGCAGGGACCTCAAATTGGTGAGTTTGAAGAAAACTTCGCGCGCTATGTTGGCGCCAAGTATGCCGTAGCCGTTAACAATGGCACAACAGCCCTACACCTTGCATATTTATCGCTTAATTGCGGCCCTGGCGACACAATCATTACCACTCCTATCACATTCGCAGCGACAGCAAATGCGGCCCTTTATTGCGGCGCCAAAGTTGAAATGGCCGATGTTGATCCGAATACTGGATTGATCGATTTGGATGTCGTTGAATCAATGCTCAAAAATGCGCCTGAAGGCAAATACAAAATATTGAGCCCTGTGGACCTTGCAGGTTTGCCGGTTGACATGGAACGTTGCCGACAACTTGCCGACAAATATGACTTAGGCCTTATCGAAGATGCTTGCCACGCCCCTGGAGGCAGTTTTGTCGACTCCAGCGGCACTTTGCGCAAATGTGGAGATGGCTCATTGGCTGATATAGCGATATTTTCATTTCATCCGGTCAAGCACATTGCTTGTGGTGAAGGAGGCATGGTGACCACCAACGACGAAGCAGTTGCTAAAAGATTGAGGCTACTAAGGTCTCATGGAATCTCGAAGGAGAGCATGCAGGAAGACCATGGAGGATGGTATTATGAAATGCAAGAGTTGGGATTCAACTATCGAATTACCGACATACAGTGCGCCTTAGGAAATTCTCAGTTGAAACGAGCTGAACAAGGTGTTTCACGACGGAGAGAAATTGCAGCGCGCTACGCACAAGCATTTGCTGGAACGGCTGTAAAACCATTAAATCTTCCTGAAAATTGCAACCATGCATACCATCTTTTTGTTGTACTGCTTGACAACCGAAAAGAGGTCTATGATCATTTGAAGAGCCATTCAATATTTGCTCAAGTGCATTACATTCCATTGAATTTCCTACCCTATTTTCAAAGTCTAGGCTTTGCAAAGGGTGATTTTCCAAATGCCGAGTTGTATTACTCGCAATGCTTGAGTCTTCCAATGTATCCGACGCTCACCAATGAGGAGCAAGATTTTGTAATTTCAAAAGTCCTGGAGGTAGCCCAATGATATCTAAACTGATTCTCGGAACAGTTCAATTGGGCCTCGATTACGGGATCAACAATTCTCAGGGTAAACCCTCAACGAAGGCCGCACATCGTATTCTTGATTGCGCATTTGACGCCGGCATAAGCTCGCTCGATACAGCAGCTGCCTATGGGAACTCTCACGAGGTACTGGGATCTTGGTTTGGTTTAGGTGGCAAAGCAGACATGCAAGTATTTACCAAGCTCGCCCCAGATGTTGATCTGCATTCAAATACGATCAAGCAGTTTTTAACCGAATTAAAAATTGAATCTCTGGCCGGACTGTCGTTCCACCGATTGGCCGATTTCAAACGAAGCCATGCGCACCGCAGAGATCATTTGACAGCTATTATCAATAGTGAATTGGTAGGCAAACTAGGAGTTTCTATGCACTCGAATGACGAGCTAGATTTTTGTCATACGCGTAAAGAAATTGAGTTAGTCCAGCTCCCATACAATGCCCTAGATAATGCCTTCCAAAGAAAAAGCGCTTTCACCCAGGCGCAAGACCAAGGCATAGAGATTCAGACTAGATCTGCTTTTCTCCAAGGACTCTTTTTTAAGAATGAAGATTCGTTTCCGCTTAACCTTGAGGGACTGATTCCTGCTATTCGAGAAATCAAGTCCATTGCGCTTGCTGCAGACCTACCCACTGGACAACTTGTTCTATGTTATGCATTGAGAGGAACGTCAAACGGGGTTGTGATTGGCGTCGACTCTGTGAAACAACTTGAAGAAATATTAACTTGGTCGGAGAAATGCACCCAAGTTCCAGAAGAAGCCATCGAGCAAATCGACGCAATAAAAATTTCAAATACCTCATTACTTAATCCAGCAAATTGGTCATGACAAAAGTTTTAGCAATTACTCAGGCACGTTCTGGTTCCACCCGCCTACCTGCCAAAGTTTTCAAGGAAATACAAGGAAAATCACTTCTTGCCATTCACATTGATCGCGCCAGTCAGGCCAAGCTCATTGATGTATTTCATGTTGCAACTACAACGTCACCTGGTGATGCCGATATCGTGACGCTATGCGATAAATTAGGAGTTCCTTCAAGCCGAGGAAGTGAATCCAACGTCCTTGATCGTTATTATCAGGCCGCCAAGGCTTACAATCCAGAATGGGTGGTGCGAGTCACTTCAGACTGTCCATTGCTTGACCCTGCACTTATAGACGAGGTGATACAATATGCCTTCGATCAAAATGTCGATTATTGCGCCAATACTCTGATTGAGGCCTATCCTGACGGACAAGACATTGAAGTCTTTAAATTTAGCGCCTTAGAAAAAGCTTGGAAAGAAGCCGAACTTGATTCTGATAAAGAACACGTTACTCCTTTCATCAAGAGAAATTCCGATTTTATGGGAGGGACTATATTCGCATCAAAGAATTACGCCGCTCCAGGAAATTACAACAAAGTTCGTCTGTGTGTTGATGAACCGATTGACATGGACGTCATGACGATGCTTATCGATCAGCACGGACTCGAAAGCGACTGGATGACTTACACAAAAGCTTATCTTGAGAGCAAAGAAATTCGTGGTCTGAATGAAAACATTATTCGTAATGAGGGCTATCTGAAATCTCTTAATGAGGAAAAAGAACACTAGTCAAGCGATTGCACTGATCACTAGATGAAACAATGATTTACACAGTCTTATGAGCAACAAACATTTTCATATTGCAGACCGACAAATTGGTGGAGGAGCTCCTTGTTTCATCATTGCCGAACTTTCTGCGAATCACGCGGGCCAAAAAGAAGTAGCCTTAGAGACTGTTCGAGCGGCGAAGCGAGCAGGTGCTGATGCGATTAAACTTCAGACTTATCGTGCCGACACAATTACACTCGATTGCTCAAGCGAAGACTTTATCATCCGACAAGGAACAGTATGGGATGGCCGAAAACTATTTGATTTATATGAAGAGGCTTTTCTCCCGTGGGAATGGCATAAAGACATTTTCGATCTTGCAGAAAAAGAAGGTCTGATCTGTTTCTCCTCACCTTTTGATCCCTCAGCCATTGAACTTCTAGAATCACTGAATGCTCCAGCATATAAAATCGCATCATTCGAGATCACAGACATTCCATTGATCAGGTTAACGGCCTCATTGGGAAAGCCTATCATTATTTCGACTGGCATCGCGAGTAAAGAAGATATTGACTTGGCTGTTGCTACTTGTCTAGAGACTGGAAACCAAGACATTGCACTTCTAAAATGTACTTCGTCCTATCCAGCGCCTATAGATGAGGCAAACCTTCTTATGATTCCAGAGCTTGCCGATCGCTACAATGTTGTCACTGGATTGTCCGACCACACCATGGGGTCTGTTGTTCCTATCGTCTCAGTAGCTCTTGGAGGGGCCATTATTGAAAAACATTTCATTCTGGACAAGTCTATTGGCGGACCAGATGCCGCATTCAGCATGGATGTGGCCGAATTCTCGGAAATGGTGGAGCAAGTTCGCGCTGCAGAAAGCAGTCTAGGCTCAGTCAACTATGATCTCAGTGAAAAAGCAACACGTTCACGTGAATTCAGCAGATCGCTCTATGTCGCAGAGGACGTAAAAGCAGGTGACGCTATTTCCTATGCCAATGTCCGATCTGTAAGACCAGGTTTCGGACTTCCTCCTAAGCACCTCGACGAAATCATAGGTAAGACCTTTGTGCAAGATTGCGAAAAAGGCACGCGAATGGATTGGCCTCTAATAGCTGAATAAAAAGGAATGAGAATCGCATTTTTACTCCTTCGTTGTCGCCTTGCACATCGTTTTGGCTCTAATTCTGCATATGCTGCTTGTTGGGAGACTTTGCGATCATCACACAGCTATAGGTTGGACAGCTCGAGTCATGGTGATAAATTGATCGGGTTTAGATATTTGCGCGCAGCGCTGAAAATGATCTTTACAAATCACCAAAAATTACCCAATTCAGAGAATCATGTAGGGTTATTTCGAGGTGGAAGAGACTTTGAATCCGCTGTCCAGTATTTAACTGAACTTAAAGAAACACCTCCCGATTTTTTTCTTTGTAGGGAAGATTTCGGCTTCGGCATAGGCATTATAAATCAGCTCAGTATGTTGATTGGGCTTGCTCTCATATCGCCATGGCTCATTTTCATGACGATAACATCAAGCAAGCGGGGAACTTATGCTGGCATAATAACGGACTGCGTTGAAATCATGCATTTGGAAGCGGGATCAAGAAAACGTAAAATTCGTACCATGTGGATGTTCGACTCCTACGAGCGAGATAGCAACCTCATGAGCTTGGCACTGATGAACAATGGCTGCAAGGTAATTCGGGTGCCTTCGGCAAATATCATTACGCCTTTCTATCACCACCTCGTCTCCACGGAATTTATCTTCACAGCGCCATTTCAGCCTGACGAAATGGAGGACTTAAAAAGCAATTGGTTCGTAGAGCGCACGCGAAACTTGCCTCCCTTCAATTATCCTAAATTATTGCAAGCTTCTCGGAAATCAACTCCTGGAACCAGCGCCACTTTAGGTTATATATCGAGCGGAGTGTGGCGTAGAAAAGAGCGTGGAGAGCTGGCATCTGGGCTAGGTGAATTTGAAAGTGAAGACCTCTTGATTGATACTTTGAAGACCTATTTAAAAGATCATTCTGAAAAAGAATTGCTCATTTACCTCCACCCTTGCGAGAAAGAATCAAATGAGATTTTTGCCCGAGCACATGAAGAGTATAGCAAGCATTTCCCCGAAGGACGATTTCGAATTGTCCCGCTCGATGTCTCAAGCCTGCAGGTGTTTTCAGAAAGTGAGGTGGCTGTTTCTGTCTATTCTTCGGCCAATATAGAACGCCTATTCCTCGGATTGAAGACGCTTTATTTCCCTGCCTGTTTTAAGGAAAACATCTATGGAAACACCTCTTTGAGCAAAGTTTCGGCTACAACTCCTGAACGACTTATTGCACTGCTGGATGCCGGATTCAATTTGGACCAAAAAGCCTTCTTCGACCAATTTGAACTGAATGCTTATCGTGGATTTGGGCTACCTTCGCACTTGAGTTTTAAAGAATAATTCTTCAGCAAGAGACCACGCTACAGTGAAGATCATTTACTATTCATCACATCCCAACCTCAACCTGGCAGCACCTTCTGGCCCAGGAACTCACATGCGCGAGGTCATAGCTGGATTCGAACATGCAGGTCATATTGTTATCCCAGTGATCCTTGGTGGATATACACTTGATAAAAGCACTAGCCAAAAAAGCGGTCAACCAACCTGGAAACAAAAAGTAAAACAGCTCATTCCCTCTATTATTTGGCAGAGCCTCAAAGACTTCAACCTCTTGCGTTTTGATCGCTATGCACAAAGCGAATTGCAGTTGGCCGTGGACAAAGAGCAGCCAGACATGATCTACGAAAGAGGCTATTACCTCATGACTTCAGGAGTCAAAGTAGCTGCACAAAACACGATCAAGCATGTGATTGAAATCAATGCGCCCTATCCAGAGGAAAAGGTCTACATGGAAGGAAAAAGTCTTTTTCTCCATCGAGGAACAAAAGCTGAAAAAGAACAAGCATTGGGCGCCAGCATGGTGGTCGTCGTGTCATCAGCTTTAAAAAGCTATCTCATTGAACGCACTGGAATCGATGAGAGGAAGATATTGGTAACGCCCAACGCAGTAGATCCTGCGAAATTTCAAAATACAAACCGATTAGACACGCGTAAAAATTTAGGCTACAATGAATCAGATATCGTCGTTGGCTTTGTAGGAAGCATTTTTCCTTATCATGGTGTCGATCATTTACTAGCTGGTTTCATAGCGCTACGCGCAAATGATCCAAACCTCCGTTTACTCATCGTCGGCGATGGCGAAACGCTACCAGCCATTCGCCAAATTGCAAAAAAAAGCAGGTTCTACTCAGACATAACCTTCACTGGAAACGTAGGTTATGAAAGGATTAAAGAACTAATGGGCGCTATGGATATGGGGGTCATGCCTAAATCAAATTGGTATGGTTCACCTGTGAAAATATTCGAGTACGCCATGATGAAGCTAGCGGTGATTGCTCCTGACAATATTCCGTGCCGAGATGTTTTGGTTCACGAGAAAAATGGCCTACTTATAAGTGAAGACATAAAAGATCTCACTGAAGCTATTGCTCTATTGGCAAGAGATAGAGGCTTGCGTGTTCAACTAGGAACGGCCTTTCACAACCAAACGATCGATCGCCATACATGGCAGAGTGTAAGCGATTCTGTCCTTTCGCATTGTAGCGTCGACTGAAATCGTAAATTTGTGCAACAACTAGGGCACGTCCCAAACCTTAACCATCTTGAGCGAATCAATTAACGAACCTGAACTTGACCAACCTGTTGGCAAAGGTGTTAGGCAAATCCAATTGGCTGACATTGTCCCTGATTGCGAAATTTATGTCAACAAGCAGCTTTATGACTTGGCCACGATTTGTGCCGACAAAGATGTTGTTGACGTGGGTTGTGGTTTCGGAAGAAACCGACATATAGTTGAATCCAAAGGTGGTCGCTGGATGGGAGTCGAGCCTTTTGAAGGCGGCGCTCACATGGTAAAAGGCGATGCTGAAAACCTTCCATTTGAGGCCAATACGTTCGATGTGGCAATTATGGATGCAGTTCTTGAACACGTTCCTTCAGTTCACAAATCGTTTGAAGAGGTAAGCCGTGTGCTACGACCTGGAGGTATCTTTATTGGATACGTTGCCTTCATGGAATGCTTTCACGAAATTTCATATTCTCACTTGTCCTTTGCTGCGATGGAACATTACAGCAAGATAAATGGTATGAAACTCGAAAAAATTCAAGGTGGACATCGTTTCGGTATTGATTATCATTTGAATATTCTCTTTCATCCCTTGCCATTTAAATACTTTCGTGGTTTAGTAGCCGCTATGATTCGAGGTTGGATCAGGATGAAAAGTAAAATGGCTTGGGCCAAAGTGAAATTTGCTCGAGGCAAAAGTTGGAAAGAAGCCAGTGAATTTGCCGAACTATGGTATAAGATGGAATGCCTGCGTATTTCCAATGGTTTCACCTATATCATCAGAAAACTCTAGTTGTGAAAATTGCGATTCTAACGGATGGAATTTATCCCTACGTCATTGGAGGCATGCAAAAACATTCCTTCTATCTGAGCAAGTTTCTAGCTCAGCAGGGGGTTTCTGTCACCCTAGTGCACTGCGTTCCTTTTACCGAAAAAATACCGAGTGAAGAAGAAGTCAAAGAGGCCATGGAGTTGCCTGAGGAGGTCGATTTCGAAAGCATCTGTCTTAAATTCCCAAAAGCAGATTGGATGCCTGGGCATTATTTAAAAGAGTCTTTTGCCTATTCGACTGCCATTTTCAGATCAATAAAAGGACGACTTGACGAGTTTGACTTCATCTATGCCAAAGGTTTTGCTGCATGGAAACTGCTCGACGCCAAGAAGAAAGGACTTGCATGCCCTCCCATCTCCGTGAAGTTCCATGGTTATGAAATGTTCCAGCCAGCACCAAGCTTCAAGGTTAAACTTGAGCATTATATGCTTCGCGGACCAGTAAAGTTCAATAACCAAACTGCCGACTGGGTATTTTCTTATGGTGGAAGAATTTCTCCAATCATTAAGTCTATTGGAGTTGACGAAGCGAAAATCATTGAAATTCCGACAGGAATTGAATCAAACTGGTGTATCGACAAGCCGCTAAGCTTGTCTGGCACTCGATCAATTCTTTTCATTGGAAGATATGAGCGAAGAAAGGGTGTGGAAGAATTGAATACAGTGCTTAAAGACTTGTTGGAAACACATAAATTCGACATGCATTTCATAGGCCCAATTCCTCCGTCCAAGAAGATCAAATCCGACCGTATCACCTACCACGGTAAGGTAATGCAGAAAGCAGCGATTCAAGAGATAATGAAATCATGCGACGTATTGGTCACCCCTTCTCATAGTGAGGGAATGCCCAACGTCATCATGGAAGGCATGGCGCGAGGAATGGCCGTGATCGCTACTGATGTCGGCGCTGTTGGCCTCCAGGTAGACGAACGAAACGGTTGGCTTATCAATCCGGCAGACATCGCTCATTTGAAGCAAGCCATGGTTGACGCCATAGAATTGGACCACAAGAAACTTTTAGAGAAACGACAGTTTTCCGTCGACAAAATAAATAGTCAGTTCACCTGGGAGGCTGTAGCGAAGCAGACGGAAGAAGAATTGACGCGAATAATTAACCAATAGTATAATCTACTCAATGAGTACTGCTCGAGTATATTTTCCCGGATTGAATGGACTGCGATTTTTCGCGGCTTTCGCGGTTATTGTTACTCATGTCGAGCTCATGAAGAAATATCTTGGATTCAACAACAATTGGTATGACCCTGGCCGCACGATTAAGAGCTATCCTCTGCGTCATATTCTTGACGGAGAGATCAATTGGCTCAATCCTTTGGTGGCTGAATTTGGTCCACTTGGTGTAATTTTCTTTTTTGTCTTGAGCGGCTTCTTGATTACATATCTCCTATACGTTGAAAGAGAAAACGTTGGCCATATTTCTGTGAAAAACTTCTATTTAAGGAGAGTCTTTAGGATCTGGCCGCTCTATTATTTCATTTTCATTCTTGGCTTTTTTGTCCTTCCCCATCTAGATTTCTTTTATGTTCCGGGACAAACAGAAGAACTCGAAGTTCATTTCTGGGGTAACTTCTGGAGTTATCTAGCCATATTTCCCAATTTGGGCTACTCCATGTACCAAGCGGTTCCGAACATAGGACAAAGTTGGTCAATCGGAGTTGAGGAACAGTTCTATTTGATCTGGCCTTTGATAATCAGGTACTTTAAGAAACCACTACATGCTATCCTTTGGGTGACAGGGATTCTTTTGGCGGTAAAAGCCGGCGTGGTGATAACAACGAGGTTTTATTCCCCAGAATGGATGCTCATCCTCAAGAAATTCCTTGCAATGAGTAAAATCGAATGCATGGCTATTGGCGCATTGGGGGCATGGCTGCTCTATTTTAAAAAGGAAAAAATTCTTTCTTTGATGAAAACAATGGGAGCGCAAATCTTGGCCTACCTCGGTATTATAGCACTCCTTTATTTAACTCCTGCAGTCATTCAAGATGGGGCTCACTTGGTATTTGCAATGTTCTTTTTGATTATTATTCTCAACGTTTCGACAAACCCCAAGAGCCTAATTAAGCTTGAGTTCAAGCTATTCGACACCTTGGGGAAGATTTCGTATGGGATCTATATGTATCATCTTATGGTAGTGGTTTTTACCATCCATTTCTACAAATGGGCGATGGCCAAGGAGAATGTCTTTACCTTTACTGATGGACTGTTAATTTATTTGATCGCAACTCTATTAACCATTGGAATTTCGTGGCTTTCATATACCTATTTGGAGCACCGGTTCATTCGGATGAAAAGCAAATTCTCGAGAGTCCTCAGCGGAGACGAAGCTAAAAAATGAAGCAGAAAATAATCAACTTACTGATATTTAGTACGGTCTTTATAAGCTCGTACGTATTCTTCAAGCAGCCCTTCGAAGGATATATCACGTACTTGGTTTTAGCGCTCTTCTTGCCTGTTTTCATTGCAAAATTCGGTTTGCCAAAATTACCAGTTATAATCTTCCTTCCGCTCATTATAAGTGGGTTGATTTATGTCCAAACAGGCGACAATACAGCTCCACTATTCTGGAAAATATTCATTGGATTCTTCTCTTCTGTAGTCTTCTATTACTACGTTGTTCAGCTTTATAATTTTGACATAAAGCGTATTTTCCTTCTGTATATTAAAGGATCATTAATCGTTTCGATCATTGGAATCATTCAGATTATCTCTTTCCAAGTGGGATTCAAATTTGGCTATGATTACTCGTGGATTTTGAACAAATGGGGCTACTCCGCAGGTGGTATTGGAATTCGAATGAATTCCCTCTTTAGCGAGCCAGCGTATTTTGCAGCAGTAATAGCTCCTGCGTTTTTCTGGAGCGTCCAAAAAATCTTAGCCGCCCCATTCAGAATGCGCTCCCATTGGCGCGAAATAGCGATTATCATTGCCTACTTACTGACTTTTTCAAGTCTTGGTATTTTGGGTATTTTCTTGACAGTCCTTTTTCTACTTCTCAATTTTGGATTCTTTAAATACGCTATCATCTTTGTACCAATTTTCTTTTTTGGTTTCAAATACGCCTATGAGGAAATTCCTGAGTTTAAAGAGAGGTATGACGGTACAATAGAGGTGTTTTCAAAACAGAACATTCGTGACTACGATGTCCATGGCTCTAGCTTCGTTCTTTACAACAACTACCACGTAGCTACCGAGAATTTTATTCGCCACCCATTATTTGGCACAGGTTTGGGGTCGCACGCTGTCGCCTTTGAAGAATACACACTCACCAATCTCGATTCGAATGTAGTCCAGATCACCTTCAACAAGGCCGATGCGAATTCTATGTTTCTAAGAATCATGTCGGAAACGGGCCTCTACGGTTTGATTTTCATCGTTATCTTCTTTATCAAATGCTGGGTCTTTAAACAGCGGTCAGTGGATCAAGAGCACTGGATTATTTCCAATGCTTTGGCTTTGATTATTCTGTTGTACCTAGCCCGACAAGGGCACTATTTCCTCAACGGATTCCCGCTTTTTCTTTGGATGTATTATTTCAACTGGAAAGACAATAAAAAGCTCAGGGATCAAGCCAAGAAAGAGGCTAGTGCTTCGAATAAACAAGAAACCTTTTTGCCATCACCATGATCACTACCAGACGCATACTCTTTCTCTATACAGAGCTAGCCGAATATGTATTGGCCTGCATTGAACAACTTGAAAAAGAAGATGTTGAGGTACACGTAGTTCGATTTCCAGTCAACAGCGAAGCTCCATTTGAGTTTCGGCAACTGGCAAAAACAAAAATCTACGACAGGTCCAAGTTTGATAAGGACCAATTGCAAAAGCTAGCTGAGGACATCAACCCACATATTATTCTTTGCTCAGGATGGATTGATAAAGGCTACCTCAACATTTGCCGACAGGCCAAATCTAAAACACCTACCGTTTTACTTTTAGACAACCAATGGGAAGGGGGCATAAAACAAAGAATTGCGACAATTGCTAGTCCATTTTTCCTAAAAAGTAAATTTACGAAAGCATGGGTTCCGGGAGCACCCCAAAAAGAATTCGCACAACATTTAGGGTTCAAAGATATTAGCACTGGTTTCTATTGTGCCGACACACATCTATTTGAAACTGCTGGCGCTTCGCGCAACCGATCAATTGCAGAACATTATCCAAAAAAGCTCCTATTTGTAGGACGTTACCTCGAGTTCAAAGGCATATTTGATCTCTGGAAGGCCTTCATCGAACTGCATGATGAAGGCGTAGACGACTGGGAGCTGATATGCGCTGGAACAGGAGATTTATGGGATGAGCGCATCGAGCATCCAGCCATTCGCCACATGGGTTTTATTCAACCTGCTGAGTTGTTAGAATTAGTCAAGGAAACAGGAGCATTTGTACTCCCCAGCCACCGGGAACCTTGGGGTGTTGTTGTTCACGAAATGGCAGCAGCAGGATTGCCAATGGTCTGCAGCTCAACTATTGGAGCGGCTACCATGTTCTTGGAGGAAGGAGCCAATGGATTCTTTCACCAAGCTGGAGATCAGGCCGATTTAAAGGTGGCTTTGAAGAGAATGATGTCGAGCTCAAAAGAGGACCTAATCCTTATGGGCGAAAGCAGTTTGGAGAAGTCGAAATCTATCAGTCCGCAAATATGGACGAAGACCCTGCTGGAATTGTTGTAATTTTGTGATATGTCTAAGATTCTTA
>JBLHIB010000024.1:0-37103 GCA_047615865.1 Gammaproteobacteria bacterium | reverse complement strand
TCACTGGCTCAACAGTTCAGTTGGGTGAAATGAGCGGTGGAGATGGAACGATTGTACCAATCAATGAGGGAATCATCCTTTCATCTGCTGATGTTTTCAATATTGATCCAATTCTAGGAACTGGAGGTGATGTCCCTTTTGGCGAAGGAATATCTGGAGATGCCGACTTACTTACAATTGCAAATAGTGTCCCCCCTTTAATCGGTCAAAGTTTCACTGTTGGCAGCGTAAATGATATTTCAGTTCTAGAGTTTGATTTCGTCCCAAGTGGTGATTCACTCAACTTTAGCTACATCTTTGGATCAAATGAGTATTTGACATATGTGAATACTACATACAACGATGTTTTCGCATTCTTCCTATCTGGACCTGGTCTTGTAGGTCCGTATGACGCACCGGCAGGCTTTCCTGACGGAGCTGTAAACATTGCCTTCGTTCCCGACTCAGATCCTATATTGCCAATTACCATTAGCTCAGTGAACAATGTCCTCAATCAAGAGTATTACGTCGATAATCCAAGCGGCACAGATATTCAACAAAATGGATTCACTTTGAAATTTACCGCCGAAGCACAAGTCATTTGTGGAGAAACATACCACATTAAATTGGGCATCGGAGACGGATCAGATACTGCTTTGGAATCAATCGTTATCCTTGAATCAGGTTCGTTTGCATCCAACGCTGTGAGCATTTCATCTGGAGTTGACAATCCACCAACATTTTTATCTTCAAATCAAGTTTACGAAGGATGTGTTGATGGTTATTTCACTATTTACCCTCCATTGAACCTTTTGGAACCAGACACAATCGAGTTAAACGTATCAGGAACAGCCGAAAACATTATTGACATCGAAGAGGTTCCTGAGTATGTGATTTTTCAACCTGGACAAGGTCCATTTCAAATTCCAATCATACCTCTGTACGACCAGATAACTGAAGGTACTGAGACTCTTACACTAAATTACACTTATCTAAATACATGCGGCGATTTGGATACGGCAAGTGCATCAATTGAAATTGTCGACTACATCGATATGGAACTTACCTTGGAGGACCTTTTCATATGCCCAGATGCCAGTGCCATTCAAAATGCAAGTCCTAGTAACGGTCAAGGTGATTTTAATTATGCGTGGAGCTCAGGAGGTGATTCAAGCTCTGAGACATACAATTCAGGAGATGAAGGGCCATACAATGTCGTAGTAACTGATTTCTGTGATCGATCGATTTCTGAAGACTTTAGCGTTACTGAGCCAGATCCAATCGTTTGGACCGACCCAATTGAACAATATTGTGTAGGTCAAACAACCGCTGATATGGTTGCCGGTGGTGCCGAACCTTACGACTTCATCTTCAACACGGATTCACTTGTGATTGGCACAAGTGGCGGTCAGTTTTGGGAGGCTATTTATCCTGGCGTCTATCCTGTTGTTATAACCGACCAATGCGACCAATCGAATGTTTTCATTTTCAACTATGTAGTTTGTAACACCGTCATTCCAAATGTATTTACCCCTGGCACAAGTTCTGGAGCCAACGACGCGTTTAAAATCGATGGAATTCTAGGCTTTCCAAATTCTACTTTGAGCATTTTCAACCGCTGGGGTGGTTTGATTTACGAAAGTGAAAACTACCAAAATCAATGGGATGCTACTGGAGAATCGGCGGGTACCTATTACTACATATTCGAAAGATCTGATGGCGAAAGCTTCTCAGGACATGTCACTGTCATCCGAGGGAAAGATCAATAAGATTTATCCGCCCTGCGGGCAAATGTCTAGCATACGTCAAGGGAAATTAATCGGCAAGTAATAAACTTTCACCGGTCATTTCCTTTGGCTGTTGCACTCCCAATATCTCTAGAACAGTAGGAGCTACGTCTGCCAATATTCCGTTCTTCAGCTTCTTCGTTCCGTCATCTAAAACATAGATCGGCACGGGATTTAGACTATGAGACGTGTTCGGACTGCCATCGTCATTTACTGCGAAATCGGCATTGCCGTGATCGGCTATGATGATAAAGGAGTACCCCAATTCACTTCCCACACGAACTACTTCTTTCACTGAAGCATCTGTTGTTTCACATGCTTTCTTGATTGCTTCAAATACGCCTGTATGCCCGACCATGTCAGGATTGGCAAAGTTCAGACAAATAAAATCTGGCTGCGACTCTTTCATGCTGTCACAAATAGCCTGTGTCACCTCCGGAGCGCTCATTTCAGGCTGAAGATCGTAGGTGGCCACTTTCGGAGAATTGATCATGATTCGGCCCTCTCCTTCAAAATTCAACTCACGACCACCGTTAAAGAAAAAGGTGACGTGGGGGTATTTTTCAGTTTCTGCGATTCTCACTTGTGTTTTACCCGCACCAGCTAGGACTTCACCAAGCGTACTGCTGAGATTCTCTTTATCGTACACGATTCGAATGTCTTTGAATGTGCGGTTGTAATTGGTCATGGTGACGTAATACAAATCAAGCACCGACATCCCTTGCTCTTTGTGATCAGTCTGCGTAAGCACTTCCGTAATTTCTCGGCAACGATCAGTTCTGAAGTTGAAGCATATTACCACGTCTCCTTCGGAAATGAGCCCTTGCGGATTTCCATTTTCATCACAGATTACGCTCGGCTCAATAAATTCATCGGTAATATCTGCAGCATAGGATTGTTTTATCGCATCGACAGAGCTGTTGAATTTTTGACCCTCTCCAGAAACAAGCAGGTTATAAGCTTTGGCAACTCGCTCCCAGCGCTTATCTCGGTCCATGGCGAAGTACCTGCCGATTACCGTTGCTATGCGTGTGGATTTTCCTTCTATGTGCTGCTCAAGTGTTTCAAAAAACCCCAAACCAGATTTGGGGTCGCAATCACGTCCATCAGTAAAGGCATGAATAAACGAATTGGGCACTTCCATTTGCGTAGCTAAATCACATAAAGCATGCAGATGATCTTGACTTGAGTGCACACCTCCAGTAGAAACCAATCCCATGAAATGGACAGACACACTCTTCTCTTTCGCATAATCCAGGGCCTCTACCAGGGTCTTTTCCTTCATGAAATCGCCCGATTCCACCGCTCGATTGATGCGCAATAGGTCCTGATAAACAATCCGTCCAGCACCAATATTCATGTGACCGACTTCAGAATTCCCCATTTGTCCGGCTGGCAAACCAACATTCTCACCATCGGTGAGCAATTGACTTGTTGCAGCGTTAGTATTGAGAGAATCAACGAAAGGCGTATTGGCTTGGAATATAGCGTTGGACTCATCCATGCGTCCTTTTCCCCAGCCATCCATAATGATCAAACACACTTTCTTATTCATTTCCATTGGTAATTAGTGGGAGGGAAACTTGGAAAACACTTCCCTGCGGTTGATTGTCTTCGATGCTGATTTTACCCAAGTGAGCTTTGACGATTTGGTTGACTATAAAGAGCCCCAAGCCAGTGCCTTTCGAACGACGGACAGATTCTTCTCCCGAGCGGTAAAACCGTTTGAATACATGTTCTTTTTCATCCTTAGCAATACCCAAACCATGATCACTTATCTCGATAATGGCTCGTCCGCCCTTCTGCACCAATTCAATGCAGATATCGGTTCCTTTTGCGCTATACTTTGATGCATTGTCCACCAAATTGATGATCACAGACTCGAGTAAATCTTGATCGCCATTGACAATTACATTTTCCGCCAAATTAATGGTCACTTTGTGTTTGCGCAATACGGTTTCTACTAAAGATTTGAGGCTTCGCTTGACCAGAGCAGTCAAATCTACTTTCTCCTTCACATAGAGCGTATCTCCTTGTTCCATTCTGGCGACAACTAGCACATTGTCAGTGATTGAGCTCAATCTTTTATTATCGGCAATGGCAGTATTGATAATTTCAATTCTTTTAGCCTCTGGCAAATCTTTCTTCAGTAGGGTTTGCAACATCAGCCGCACGGAGGCTAGGGGAGTTTTCAATTCATGAGAGACAGAAAGGACAAAATTACGTTCGGCTTTGGCGATCAAAGCTTCTCGCTTCATGTAGCGGTGGACGAAAATCATACCGGCAATGAGGATAGTAAGAAAGACCACGCCTTCACCAATGATCATGAAAAATCGCTTAGAGAAATAGTCTTCCTCGAGCATTGAGGCACCTCCCAAGTCTTGGTTTATCTGCCAAAACATACGCAGCTCCTCGTTCAATGAGATCAGGGTAAATGCCCACCACACGAACTGCAGGATAACGTATCCGGCAAGGAGGTAAAAGAGAATTCGACCTTGGGTTTTCATGAGATGGTAAAAATCGGAATAAAAAAAGGGAAACTTCAAAGTAATGATCATCAATTAAGATGCTCATTTCCTTTGGAATTTCCCTTGCAATGTCTTTTAGCTGGAATTACTTCCCACTTCGCTGAGGTCGCCCGGGTGCAGTTCCTTTAGCAACGTTAACTTTTTCCATAATAATATGAGCTTCCGTTCCTTGACGGCTATCCGTTGTATAGGAAGAGACAACTTTGAATCCTTCAGAATTCATAGCATTCAACGCATCAATTGACGAAGGATATCGCTTAGCTTTCAACGCTTCCATTTGTACAATATCATTTTTGTCGGCCAGAAGAGTTTTGAAGTTATCTCCAAAATTTATTCTAGATGACGAAACACCTGTACCAGAAGTCACGACGATTTCCGCATAGATATATCGGTTACTTTTAACGTCAATTTCAGTTCCATTCTTGGCCCCAGGTTTTACAGCACCCCCTTCACGGTCTTGTGCTAACATCATCATAGGTGCACATACCAAAGCAATTAAAATAAGTCTTTTCATTTCTAGCATTTAAATTCGAGTAAGGCGAAGATACGAAGATGTTCAGGGAATTGATTTAACAAAACGTTAAATAGAATTTCATTTTAATTCAATTGGCTTAAAACCCTACAAAGTTATACTCTCATACCTGATAAGCTTAAACCTCGTTTAGGAGTTAATTTGATGACACATATCAATCTCGCAAACATGAAGAATATTTTCGTCCTTTCATTCAATAATTTAGGACTCGATTTTTGGAGAAAACATCTTGAAATCGTTAACACTGAACGCATTTATCAGTTCACTTCTCCCGAGAATTGTCTGAAGTCGATGAACTGCGAGCCCGACTTAATAATCGTTGATGATTATTTTGCCACGACCAAAGCAGGTCAAATCGATGCAAAGAAAGTGCTTCAAGCATTTAACATTATTTTACCTTCGACGATTTGTCTGCACATAAGCCCTACTTATTGTTACAACGCCACTTTCGAGGCAGAAACCAACACTTATCGTTCGAATTTCAATCAAGATATTTTGACAAAAATTAATGTGTTGCTGCATAAGGGGCAAGTTGCTGCCTAGGTTAGGCGAGAATGGTTCTTTCAGGCCCAGTTTCTTTTCATTCTACATTCTAGCACTTTGTTTCGTCTTTTGTAAATCTCTGGAAGTCTAACTTCTATGAGGAGCCATCTCTTGTGGCCATTGCTATGTCGGAGTTTTATTTCCACGTCTTCCTATCAACACTCTTGGACTGGGTAGCATTCTGTCTTTAACTTTATTAGATTTGAATGCTCGTCATTTCGTCATGCAACAGGGCTGAATTGACAAAATTGGAAATACAATCTCGATAAACGACCTCTCGATGAATTACAAAATCCTAGCATCATTCCTTGCAAGCATAGTTTTTGCAATTTCTTCAATTGCTCAAAATCAAGTTTGTTTGATGATCGAAGCCAATCCATTTCCTAACGATCCTGCTCTGAGTGTTTTCACAAAATATGTAGACGTTTACGGATGCGGCATATATGCCGAAGAAGGCGTGTCCGACGAAAAAACACTTCACGCGGCCGCTGTATGGGCCGAGTTGATCGACAACGATGAAGATGGACAAGTTGACGATCAACCCTTACTAGATGCACTTTTAGACAATACGGCCTTGATTCCAATTTTTGAAGCCGACGAGAATGCAGCAATGAATACCTTTTTCGATAATTATAACGGCACAGGCGTCTCCGCCATTTTATGGCAACAAGAGATTGACCCTAGCCAAACTGGTCATTGGGGTGACGATGCGACTGTGGAAGAGATTCTACACACCATCAACTCAGTAGGCCACACCAATATTTACCCAGACGCTTTCACTTACTCACCTAATTCTTCCTTGCTCACCACGGCTATGGACATTGCTCGCGGCGGGCAGTTCACTTCTATCCCCAACTCATATCCAGATGAAGCTTGGTATCACTATGATGACGGAACATGTGACTATGAATGCATGGCTACGGAATACCTCTATTGGATGATCGTTAGCAATATGGGTATATTGGATGACATGCAAACTTGCCAGGGCATTGCCAACGAATGGGAACCGTGTTCGCCCGAACTCCTCGAATCGACTGATATCTTAGGCCACGGACTAATTACCAACCCTATCTACAAACTCCCACTAATGGCACCAGATGGAAACTACTGTCCGATCGTTGATGCCATTAACAAATCCAGCCAACCCAATAAACTAAGCGTCTTCCCGAATCCAGCCTCAGGAATCGCACACATGAAGCTAGATCGGACATCAGGCCTTCTTCCCTATTCCATTCAAGATATACAAGGGGTGGAGTGCTTGAAAGGAATGTTTGATTGTGCGACACGAGAGGTAGATGTTTCCAAGTTGCCCAAAGGGGTTTACTACCTCGTAATTGAAGGGTATGAAGTGCAGTCTGTTGTTGTTCAGTAATAAGATTAAATAAGATCTACCTCCAACGATCGCCGATGAGCCACTTCGTAGCTTACCAGGAAAAATCACAAAGAGTCACTAAATAACCCCGGTCATCGAGCAAAGCGGCGTTGAGGTCACATGAAGTGTTCGACGCATATTCAGCCGCGTCGTCGAGATGCTGTTTCATTTAGGACAAAATCCTACTTTTTGCATTCTGAGCTCAAATCAACAAAGCCCTAGACCTGGATTATTTCATGATCCAGTATCTATCAAAAGCCCTTGTACCCATATCAAAGCCTACTCCCTGAGGTCGCGATGTCTTTTTTCTTTGGACTATCCTCGAACGAGTTCGGATATACCCCAAAGAAAAAAGCCATCACACTTCGTGCAACGGCTTTTACTATGTGGGCGATACTGGATTCGAACCAGTGACCCCCTGCTTGTAAGGCAGGTGCTCTGAACCAACTGAGCTAATCGCCCGAATAAAATTCGGTTCCTTTATCACCGATGTGATTTGGGAGCGCAAATATAGTTTGAAATATCAATCCTGCAAAATAAAACTGTTATTGTTTGCATTGGTGGTTTTAGAAACGGGTATCTCTGAGCTAAGGCTTTGATGAAAAGGCGAAAAACCTCGGAATAATGACAGGCTATTCAATTATCTTTGGTGTATGTCATGGTTTGAAGTTGTAGGCTATATTAAGTACTTGTCAAAACGCAAAGGTCGTCATGGAACTCATTCTCCTTTTGTGTATGAGCTCATCGAGCAAGTCCTGGACAACAAAAGGCAATTCTATGATTTTGAGGTAATTGAAGACATTCGCGACGAGCTTTTGGATGATGCTTCCGTGCTGGAAGTGACCGATTTTGGGGCTGGATCTCGCAAGATGAAAGGTCCTTTGAGAAAGAAGTCGAGCATAGCCCGATACTCTACCAAACCCTCAAATCAAGCACAAACGCTTTTTCGACTAGTCAATTGGCTCCAGCCAAAAACAATTCTGGAATTGGGAACTTCATTAGGCCTTACAACACTCTATTTACATAAAGCCACGCCTTCAGCAAATTGTATTACGCTCGAAGGTTGCCCCGAAACCGCCAATGAAGCTTCGAAACTCTTTGAACGTTTATCCGCCAAAATTGACCTTCGTGTTGGACCTTTTGAGCAGACCTTGCCGACAGCTCTTGCTGATTTAGGCAATATCGACCTCGCTTTCATCGATGGAGACCATCGTGGAGAGGCTACTTTGAAGTATTTCGAACAGATCTATCCTTCTTGTTCTTCAAAAAGCTGCTTGGTTTTTGACGATATTCATTGGTCTCCTGATATGCAAGATGCTTGGGAGAAATTGGTCGCCGACGAACGAGTCTTCTTGAGCATCGACCTATTCTATTTCGGCCTTGTCTTTTTTGATTCTGAGCGCAAAAAAGAACATTTCGTGCTCAAAGGCATGTAGATTTATTTGTGTCCTATTCCCAATTTGTTTTTTTCAGGAAATCTATATCACCTTGCTATTCTGCATAACAAGAACACTCCCAATTTGAGACGTTTTTCCTTGGCTTTTTCGGCTTGTAAATCTTAATTGAACGGTTATTGAAAACGAGAAAATTGACACAATTGATTTTACTCGCGCAACACCTATTGCAGCTAAGTATGTTATCCAAAAAGCCCATTGCACAAGCCAGATATCGGCTTTCACAAGCGAGAATGATGATTCGGGTGACGTGTTGATTTCTATAATTGAGCGAGAGAAGAGCATTTTCCTAAAATTCCTCGAACACATCCTGCTCCAACTGAAAAAAGGACGTGTACTGGGAAGTAAAAAAGAAAAAGGTAATGGATACTAATTGCTCAAAGAACCCAATTTAATTTCCAGAGCTCAAGTTCTTAGAATTATCCACGGTCCAATTGTCTTGCTTCCATGTGTAAGCTGGAATTACTATAACGCTTATGAAGGATGTGATCAAAAAACCTGTGGCATCAACAGTGTATTCACAGAAGTAAGAGATTTAAACATTAAAGTTCTAGATTCAAGGTCGGTTGCCGACTTATCCAGCAGATAGTCGCACATTCCTCTAATCTGGAAAAATCACCTTAGTATTCTCCGCTTCTTTAGGTATACGGACACTCAAGACGGGCAACTTAGCATGGTTGGCTACTCCTTCAGTGATGCTTCCCCAAAGCATGTGTTTGATTCCTGAACGACCATGTGTCTCCATCGCAATTAAATCGGCGTCTACCTCTTCAGCGAAATGATGAATTCCATTCTCAATTTTATCATCGTTGAATATATTGATCGTATGGTCCACTTCCAATTTTGTTGCTTCAATGAAATCTTCCATTAGCTTTAAGCTGTATCTAGTAGTTTCAAAGTGATTGGGCGTTACGACTTTTAGCAGGTGAATGCGTGAATCAAACACTTTGGCAAACTCGACAATACTTGCAAATACACCATAGCTTTCTTCGAAGAAATTCGAAGCAAAAACCATGTCCTTGACTTTGAAATTTTCGTGTCTGCTCTTGATCGTTAGAACTGGAATTTCTGATGTTCGTATAACACGTTCAGCATTGCTTCCAATAAAATATTCCTCAGCGCCTGAGACACCATGAGAACCCATCACTATCATGTCGACGTTCTTCTCCTTTGCCATTTCCGACACAGATTCATACACACTGTTGTATTTCACTATTACTTCGACATCAAGATCCTGAAGAAATGGCTGCTGGCGCATAGTGGCAAATTTTTTCTGAACCAACTTACCCAGAAAAATTCCTTCGGCCGTATTGTGCCATTTCTCGTTGTTTGAGGCCGACTCATAAGTTGGCAAGTTGATAATATGCATGATATATAACTTGGACCCAGAATCACGAGCCAAGGAAGCGCCGACTTCTGTTGCGTACGTCGCGCACTTTGAAAAATCTGTTGGAACAAGAATAACACCCATAATTTGCTTTTTTGTATTTGCTACAATATAGTCAAAAAAGCCCTCAATTACTAGATGCTAAGGATCAGGAAATGGATTAATTGGAGATGATTTAGAACATGTTTACACCCAGTTTATTCTTAAAGAACTTCGGCCACAGTAAACACACTTCCGCCGACGAAAATCATGTCTTCTGCCTTAGCATAAAGCCGGGCTGCTTCAAAGGCTCTTCGAACAGAAGGGAAAATCTCACCCCGCAAACCGTGACATTTGGCCTGCTCCAAGAGTTCTTCGGCGGGCAAACCTCTAGGGATATCTGCTTTACAAAAGTAGTACGACGCTTCTTTCGGCAACATGCTTAAGATTTGATCGATAGATTTGTCTTTTACCATTCCAATCACAAAATGAAGGTCTGTGAAATGGTAGTTTTTCATTTCTTCTAAAAGCACCTTGACACCCTCTTCATTGTGACCAGCATCCGCAAAGATCCAAGGCGCTTCACCTAGCTGCTGCCAGCGGCCCTTAATGCCTGTTGTAGCGGCTACACTAATGAATCCCTGCTCGACGTGGTCGTATTCCAACTCCCAACCTCTTTTCTTCAAGACACGCAATGTAGTAAGAGCGGTCTGCGCATTTTCTTTTTGATAGTTACCTTCTAAGTCGGTGCGTGGTATTTCTGTATTGGCGTCTATCGCCCTAATTAATTCCGAGCCCATCTCAGCTGCCTTGGCAGCAATGACACGAGCAGACTCTTCGCTAGTCGCTCCGATAACCACTGGGACTCCAGCCTTAATAATACCAGCCTTTTCAGTTGCGATTGCCTCTATGGTATCTCCAAGTAAGTTCATGTGATCCATGCTCACATTGGTTATGACGCTTACCTCTGGCAAACAAACATTCGTCGAGTCCAAGCGACCGCCTAGTCCAGTTTCAATGACTACTATATCCACTTCCTCTTGCGCAAAGTACCAAAAAGCCATACCGACAGTAATTTCGAAAAACGATGGATTAAGTGGCTTCCATTCTTGGCGGTAGCGATCAACAAAGTCAATCACACTATCGTGCGGAATCATGTCGCCATTGATGCGAATTCTCTCACGAAAATCTTTGAAATGAGGTGAAGTATATAGACCAGTTTTGTAACCAGCCTTTTGAAGAACTGAGGCGATCATGTGCGACACAGATCCCTTGCCATTGGTGCCGGCAACGTGGACGACCTTGAGATTCTTCTCAGGATTTCCCAGCATGGAGCATATCGCAATAGTATTGTCTAGATTGGCCTTGTAGGCAGCCGGGCCTTGACGCTGATACATCGGAAGTTGAGCAAACAAATATTCCAATATCTCGTTGTACGCCATCTTATTTCAACTTGAAGTTAAATGTAAAGGTTCCTACGTTTATAGCCGAACCATCGGCATTGGCCTTAAATTCAACTGAATTCAATGCCTTTTCCCCTAACTTGAAGAGGTAATCACTGGAGGTGTTTGATAGGCTATAATTCCTTTTCATATCCTTAATACTACCATCCTTGCGGACGTATATATCAAAAACTACAATTCCTGATTTCGTTGGAGACTCATCTAGACTTGGACTTGCGGCCATCTCAAAACCAATAAGATTGTAGCCAAAGGCTTTGTCGTCTCCCATTAAGCCCTTGCCAGCGATATTTCCATCGTTAGTACCTTCATGGCCTCCCGTTTCACTATGACCAGATGAATTATCAGTCCCTTTATCTAACCAGCCTAAGGCTTCATTCAAAGCAGCATCAACCTCTTGCTCAGGCTTGGTCTCCTCAGCAGGCTCATCTTTGGGCTCGGCATCAGTTGTCTGCACTGGTGAGGTGTCTTGTGTAGGAGAATTTTGAGGTGTACTTGCGCTCGTAGACTGAGGCTTTGGAATGGCCGTATTTGGTACAGGCAATGCATCTGGCACTGCCTGACTTTGTCCGCTTCCTGAGTGCGAGTCTCCCATCGCTCTTAGCGAGACAGGGATAGACTTAAGCTCCAAAGGAGGATCTGGTGATATCAAAGTAAGCCACAGCAATAGCAAGGCGACAAGAGCATGGAATACCACAGTCAAGATCATCGCTATTTTCGACTCTTTTGTATTTTCGATTTCTATAATCATCACTTATCACGGGTTGCTACAGCAATGTCTAACCCCAATTCTTGTGCCATATCCATCACTTCAATAGATTCTCCAAATGGCACGTCTTTATCGCAGTTCAACAATACTGATCGTTGACTACCTGTTTTATCGTAATAATACGCCTGTAGTCGGCGAGTAATATCTTCCTTTTCCACCGACTTCCCGTCGATCTGATACCGCAAATCTTTGGTAATCGTAAGCGTCACTGGTGGCAATGGTGCGGGGTCGGCATTGGTTGAAGGCAAGTCCACTTGCTCACCATTCACCACCTTGGTTGACAGGATGATGAAAAAGATCAACAGGAGGAACACCAAGTCGGTCATTGACGACATCCCAGCATTTGCAGATACGGTATTTCTAGTTCCTAAATCCATGGTTATTATTTTCCTGGTTGCTCAAGAATATCAAAAAACTCGATTGAACGAGCTTGCATACGATTGATCACCTTGCTCACGCGAGACACCAAATAATTGTATGCCATGTAAGCAAGAATACCTACTACCAAACCAACAATGGTTGTGAGCATGGCAAACATCATACCTCCTGCTAAGTTATCGAGCGTATTTCCTTCATTACGGATAGTATGAAATACATCTACCATTCCGATTACTGTTCCAAGAAAACCAATCATTGGAGCTGCTCCGGCAATGGTTGCCAAAGTGGAAATATTTCTCTCTAGGTTGTACACTTCAAGTTTGGCGATATTCTCAATCGACGCTTTGATATCGTCCATAGGCTTGCCAATACGTGTCATGCCTTTTTCCAACATACGTGCAATGGGCGTAGGGTCGGTCGAGCAAAGATTTCTTGCCGAGTCAATTTTCCCGTCGTGGATATAATCTTTGATCTTATCCATGAAATTCCCGTCTTCCTTCAATGCCTTGCTTATTGCCATTGCTCTTTCGAAGAAAATATAAACTGCCAATACGGACAGAATGATAAGTGGTCCGTTAATATACCAGCTTTCAATCATAACGTCAAGGACGGTATCTTCCTGAAAACCTTGTCCGGCCAATGCCATATCGGTAGCCGTGCTATCGGAGGCCGCGCCTACATTAAAATCTCCTTGTTGCGTATAGAATAGTAAACTCATGGTTTCAAATCATTTTTCTGAAAAGGCGACACTTGCAGGTGTCCCCGAATAACGGTGAAAGTAGAGATAATAGTATCCTCACCATTTGGGGCGCCAACAACTTATTAAAGGGGGCATCGTTAATTAGATTGAGAAATGCGGTGCCCTAAGAACAGACGTAGGTGCAGGGCGAAAACAAGGAGGTCGAAAAAGAAAAATATGAATACAGGCAATATCCGCGCTGAGCCACGAGGACTCAACCAAGCGAGACCGGCCATCATCGTTTGCCGAAGGCTAAAGTATTGAGATGAACAGGATGCTCACCTCATGCGACAATCAGAATATTTTAAGCGTACATCAGGATGTAGACGAAGGCCCCCGCAAAATAGCCGAGAATCGCCAATAGAGAGATACGCTTGAGGTACCAGATGAAATCAATCCTCTCCAGTCCCATTGCGGCAACACCAGCAGCCGAACCAATAATAAGAGCACTACCTCCTGTACCGGCACAATAGGCCAAGAACTGCCAGAACTTACCATCCTGAACGAAGAAAGAATCCCAACCAGTTGATCCAACAGGCGCGACATCATACATCCCCATAGAAGCAGCTACCAAAGGCACATTATCCACAATGGACGAAAGCATACCTATGGCAATGTTGATGGCATAAATATTATCCAACTCGTTGCGCAGCCAGTCGGCCATTACAAGCAAATGTCCGACCTCAGCTAAGGCTGCTACTGCCAATAAGATACCCAAGAAGAATAGTACCGAAGCGACGTCAATCTGGCGTAAAACCCCTACAACTGAAAGATGGCTCTTTGTCTCCGTATTTTTATTCTTGTGCAAAATTTCGGTCAATGTCCACAAGACACCCAATGAAAGCATCATACCCATGAATGGCGGGAGATGAGTCACTGTTTTGAAAATCGGCACAAAAAGCAATCCCAAGACACCAACAGAAAACACCAAGTTACGCTCAAATGTACTTGTAGGCTCAAGACAATGCTCGAGTTCATTGACTTTCACAGGCCTTTGCACCTCTCCTTTCATTGTGAAAGAAAGCACCAAGAGCGGCACAAGAAGACAAACTACACTAGGGATGAAGAGATTTGAAATAATTACTCCCGTAGATAACTGATTTCCAATCCAAAGCATTGTCGTGGTAACATCACCAATTGGAGACCAAGCACCACCGGCATTGGCAGCGACGACGACCATACCAACATAGAACCATCGCGTTTCTTTGTCCTCAATAAGCTTTCGCAATAAAGAGATCATCACGATTGTGGTCGTAAGGTTGTCCAAAGCTGCAGAAAAGAAGAACGTTAAAACTCCGATGATCCAAAGAAGTTTGACTTTGTTCTTCGTCTTAATTCGATCAGTAATTACAGCGAATCCTTCGTGTGCATCAACCAATTCAACGATGGTCATAGCACCCATCAAGAAGAACAGAATACTAGCGATCTCCTCCATATGGTGAAGAAGTCGATGCTCGTAGAATATGGATTGAATTATGGATGGATCACCTATGTAGTTTTGGCTAAACGCCGTAAACTCCGCCATAAGGTGTGCTGGAACGACATCTGCTCCAAGAACAAAAACCCCCCAACTGACAACACCAGTTATGAGCGCTGTTGCAGCTTTATCAATGTGCACTGGGTGCTCAAGAGCAATGAATGTATATCCAAGTACAAATACTACTAGAATAAGAATCTCCATGTTATATCAATTTCTTCAGGGCTATTTCTAAACCTGTTTTACTCAATCCCTTTTTTGTTGAATTGGCGTCATGCAATTCAACCAATGCTTTCTTAATTGTCTCCGATGTATCTTGGAAAATGCCTTTATCGGTCATATCTACATCCCCATCATGCATGAGGTATGCAAATACTCTCGCCATTCCGCAATTGGCAATAAAATCAGGAACAATACTTACGTTGTCATCGGCATAGTCGGCGATAGGACCCATGAATATTTCTTTATCGGCAAAAGGAACGTTGGCTCCGCAAGCCACAACCTCAAGACCTGTTTTGATCATTGCTTCAATTTGGTCTTGCTGCACCAATCTAGAAGCGGCACATGGCAAGAAAACCTCTGCTTCAAGATCCCATATCTTTTCATTGATCTCTTCAAATGATATGAGGTCATCTGCTGCAATCTTATTTCCATCCTTTTCGATGAATAGTTTACGAATTCGGTCCATGCTGAAACCTTCCTGATCAATCAATCCACCTGCGCGGTCAATGATTCCAACGACTTTGGCACCAAACTGAGTTGCATAATACGCTGCGGCAGAGCCTACATTGCCCCAACCTTGGACAATCACTCTCTTTCCTTCAAGGCTTCCACCCCAAACATCGTAGAAATGCTTAACCGAAACTGCCACACCGAAACCTGTGATCATGTCGGCTACTTTATATTTCTTGTCTACTGCTGGAGAATAATCCGTGTCTTCCAACACTTTTACTACACCCAATCGCAGATTACCAATTCTTTTTACTTTTTGAGCCTCGGTAGGCTGAAAGTGACCATTGAATACACCTTCTTGTGGATGCCAAACGCCACATTCCTCGGTAATTGGAATAACCTCGTGAATCTCATCCACATTCAAGTCACCTCCTGTTCCGTAATAGCTCTTCAAAAGAGGAGTTACAGCTGCATACCAGCGCTCCAGCACTTCTTGCTTTCGAGGATCGCGCGGATCGAAATTAATTCCCGACTTAGCACCACCAATTTGAGGTCCCGAAACGGTGAATTTTATTTCCATCGTTTTTGCGAGCGACTCTACTTCACGCTTGTCCAAGCCAATGCGCATACGTGTTCCACCCCCAGCAGCTCCACCTCGGAGTGAGTTGATGACTACCCAGCCTTCTGCTTCTGAAAATGGATCTTTCCATTCAAAGACAATCTGTGGCTTGCTATTTTCGTATTTCTCGAGGAGCTCTATCATGTAATGCGCTTGAATTTTTCAACCGCAAAAATAGCTATTTCGAGACAGTGATGACTGCCTTGAGTAAGGTTTTTCGATTCGGTCGTTAAGGAATGTAAATGGCACCCGCTGAATGATCCCGCGAACTGCCCGTTACACTTGAAAATATATTGATTTTCTCATGCTTCCGGAGCAACCCCAAAAGTGCAAATATTATGGCTTCCTTGAAATTGACAAGTTCAGCAGGCGGAATGATTAACTCGGCATTACTGTGTGCCTGGATGCGTTCAATTAAAAATACATTCCATGCGCCACCACCAGTCACTAAGCACTGTCCTTCAGGAAGCATTCTTCCAATTTGCTGGGCAAAATGTTCAACAGATGTGCGCATTTGATCGGCCACTCCGAGACCAGAGTCTTGGAGACTAGGAAATATTTTTCGCTCTATCCACTCTCTGCCCAATGACTTGGGGAAGGGCTTGGCATAGAAGTCGTGCGCATTAAGTTTGGCTAAAAGCTGTTCGTTCACATGTCCACTGCGAGCAATTTCTCCGCCTGCATCAAAAGCAAAACCCATGAAACCGGCAAGTTTATTCAACACCAAATTGCACGGAGAGGAATCGCCGGCGACGCGGTATTTCTCATGCAAACTAGAAGAATTGGCTATTCCACCTAGGTTCAAGCAGGAACTATATTGCGCAAACAACAAATGATCGCCCACAGGCACCAATGGTGCTCCTTGTCCGCCCATAGCAACATCCAATCTTCGAAAATCACCTACTACAGTTCGCCCAGTGTGGGCAGCAATTATGGCTGGTGATCCAATCTGCAGCGTCATGCGCCGTTCAGGTTGATGGAAAATAGTATGTCCATGACTGGCAATGATAAAATCACCTTCAAAATTTTTGTTTACTTGCTTGGCAATGAATCGACCAAGCTCATTATCCAGCAGAATCAGGTCTTCACTCCTAAGGGTATTGGCCTCGTGCAACTCGGCCAAGAGCTCGGGAGGAAAGGCCACTGTAGCCGCTTTGAGGACCTCAAACTCACCCGTATATGCGTCTTGAAAATCGCATAAAGCCAAGTCCAGACCATCCAGAGAAGTCCCTGACATAATCCCCAATACACGACCCGAAATTCTTTGCTTATCTGCCATGGAAAATGTTAATTGATTCGATACCTTTGCTGATGGTCGAAGTTAGTCACTTTCACAACTCATAAAATCCTTAGATTGTCAAGTTAGTGACAAGCCAAAGGGTAAAAGACCAAACTAACCGTCAAATCACGTATCAATGAATTTTGAATTCACAGAAGAACAAATAGCGGTCCGCGACGCAGCTCGTGACTTTGCTCAAAACGTATTGAAGCCAGGAGTAATCGAACGTGATGAGAAACAAATGTTTCCAACTGAAGAAATCAAGCAGTTAGGAGAACTTGGATTTATGGGGATGATGACCGATCCGAAGTATGGCGGAAGTGGAATGGACGCGGTTTCTTATGTATTGGCCATGGAAGAGCTTTCTAAGGTAGACGCTTCAGTTTCCGTGGTGGTGAGTGTCAATAATTCACTCGTTTGTTGGGGACTGGAAACTTTTGCCAATGAAGAGCAGAAGCAAAAATATCTTCCAGACTTGGCTTCAGGTCGCAAGCATGGTGCTTTCTGCTTGAGTGAGCCAGAAGCTGGATCTGATGCAACTTCTCAAAGAACAACTGCCATTGATATGGGAGATTACTATTTGATGAACGGCACAAAGAATTGGATTACAAACGGAAGCAGTGCTTCAACTTATTTGGTTATCGCACAGACGGATATAGACAAAGGCCATAAGGGTATCAATGCCTTCATTCTTGAAAAGGGCATGGAAGGATTCATGATTGGAGCGAAGGAGAACAAGCTCGGCATTAGAGGCAGTGACACACACACTTTGATGTTCCAAGATGTAAAAGTACCTAAGGAGAATCGGATTGGTGAGGATGGATTTGGTTTCAAATTTGCCATGAAAACACTTACCGGCGGACGCATAGGCATTGCTTCTCAAGCTTTGGGAATTGCTTCAGGTGCTTATGAATTGGCTATGGCATATTCGAAAGAGAGAAAGGCTTTTGGTCAGGAGATTTCGAAGCATCAAGCCATCGCATTCAAGTTGGCCGATATGGCCACAGACATCGAGGCTGCGCGGTTGCTTTGTCTAAAAGCTGCTGCTCTCAAAGACGCTGGAAAGGATTATTCACACGCTAGCTCAATTGCTAAACTTTTTGCCTCTGAAGCGGCGATGAAGCACACTGTTGAGGCAGTTCAGATTCACGGCGGGTATGGTTTTGTCAAGGAATACCACGTAGAGCGTTTGATGCGAGATGCAAAAATCACTCAGATCTACGAAGGAACTTCTGAAGTACAACGTATTGTGATTTCGCGAGGCGTTCTCAGAGACTAAGCTAGAAATGAACTTCCTATCAAGGTTGTTTTTACTCTGTTTTTTTCTTTTTAGCACAAGGCAAATGGGTCAATGCACTCCTATGTGAAATTCACACATAACAGTGTTTATTGATTCTCTTATCATTTATATTCTTGAGGCGCGCTGATTCTATCTTAGCGGCAAAGATTTTAGATGCTTCAAAGATTGTTTTCCGTTTTGTTGTTGGTGCTTTCTTTGCTCTTAAGCGCATGGATATACCTCAACCTGGCCAAGCCTCATATCGATCATATTGACCCTATGTCAATTGTTCCCTCTGATGCCGACTTAGTTGCAAGATTAAACACTACCGACTGGACGGAATTTGCCCGTTCATCGGTATTACTTGCCGAAATGTTGCCAGAAGGCACAGGCTACCTTAAATCATTGATTCAATCTCTTGATTCTGCCCGCAAGGGAAAGGATGCTTTGCAGCATTTGCTCAATGAATCGGCATTGACCGTCGCAGTCATTCAAGAAGGAGACCAGTCTGACTGGGCCCTACTCTTTCAAATTGATGCCGACATGCACGAACAAGGCAATTGGGGAATGGCTCTTGGACTATCTGATCAACCTCTCGCTCCAATCAAAAGTACCGTGGGAGAAAACGGGTATTATGTATTGGGCAATACTGTTTGTGTCTCGAACAACCTGAGTTTATTTCAGCCGAACTTCAAGGGAGAATTACTCGTTGCCGATTCACTGTATCAAGTTTTGGCCAACAGTTGGGGCAGCAGTCCTCTAAATTTGGCACTATCAAATAAAGGCACTGCAAAAAAGCCGCAATCATATGATCTTCTTTTTTCAGATGGAGTCATGAAATTTATTGGCTACGAGCACGAGGATGAATCTCAGGAACCAGCAGCTAAGGTAAATCCAGTTCACGTTGTCGGACTTGGAATGCGACTTCCAGATGCAGCGACTGAAATCACTGGCTGGATTGGCAATGGTGGTTCATATGCCAAAGACAAACTAGCGTCTTTGCGAAAAGCTGGAGGCTTGGCCGAGTTCAACCAAAACCTTTCTACCTTGGAATTGACATGCGAATGCGACGCTGCAGACTTGTTGATGGATAATCTTCAATCTTGGGCGCATTACTCCTCAAAAAACAACGGCGGACGGGTCTTAGGGTTTTCTGGCCTTCAAGGGCGCTTTGACGAATACAACCAATTGCTCGGATTAGATTTCAGCGATTACAAAGGTTATCCCGTATTTACTATCGCCGATTGGTCTGTTCTGGAAGAACTGCTTGAAGCCAAGGATAAAATCACTCATGTCACCATTGCCGGAGAATACATGATTGCCACTTCATCTTTAGAAGAACTGCAGTGGTACATCAATGAAATGGTCGCCGATAGAATTTATGGTTACTCCGCAGAGGCGTCTATATTGCAATCTGAATTTATCCCTCGGGAAAGTTCATTTTTCGTTGGTGAAAAATGGAAGACGACAGCCTTTTTACCATGGCCCACTTCTATAAAGTCGGCGTTTACTGTGCAGCAGGCTTGCAAAGCGGAAAACGGGGTATACAATTCCATCGCACTTCACGGAAATCAGCAAAAATCTTCGGCTGCCGTTTCTGGTTGGAGGTGCACACTTGACCATACGATATCGGCAGCTCCTAGTCTAGTGCGGAATCACCACACTGGATCTAAGGAGGTATTTATTCAAGACGACGGACTTGTACTTCATCTGATAGACGAAACGGGAAAAGAGCTATGGCAGAAGAAAATCAATCAGAAAATTCGGAGTAAAATCCGACAGGTGGACCTATATAAGAACGGAAAGCTGCAGCTCATTTTCAACACCCAAAGCCAAATCATTTGTTTGGACAGAAATGGAAAAAATGCCCCTGGATTCCCAATTGATCTAGCGAGCAGAGCCACTTCAGAACTAGCCGTTTTTGACTACGACGCCAACCGAGATTATCGATTGGCTATAGCTTGTGTAAATGGTGAAATATACAACTACCGTCATGACGGCAGCAGCACGAGGGGCTGGAAGTATAAGAGCAGTGGCACACCAGTAATCTCCATGAATCATCTAAAGATAAAAGGCAAGGATTACATTTTTGCATTGGAAGACCAGGGAAATATTCACCTACTGAAGCGCAATGGCAAGAGCAGATACGACAGCAAGGCTGTGGCTGAGCACTACAGCGGGAATGGATATTATTTCATCAAAGGATCCAACATCCAAACTACCAAACTGATCTATCCTGACACTTTAGGCAACATCATTCTTTCACAATTTGACAAACACAATCCAGAGCAGAGCTTGACAGGTTTTTCTTCTGGCAGTACAATTGTCGTTGGAGATATAACTGGCGACAATAAAGACGACTTTGTAATTGTAGACGGTAGAGATTTAACCGTTTACGATGATGAGTTCAATCGAATCTTTAGAAAGCATCATGAAAACGATCTCATTCCCGAAGCGCGTATTTATCGATTCTCTTCCGTAGACCGCAAAATAGGGGTATCTATAGCTGGATCTGATGAAATTCTACTTTACAATATCTCAGGTGAGATTGAGGCAGGCTTTCCAAAAAAAGGGAACGGACCTTTCACCATTGGAGATTTGAATGGTGACGGCAAGCTCGAGGCGGTGGTAGCCTTGAAGCATGGCGAAGTTGTTTCTTATCCCTTAGACTAAGAGATCAATCCCCAATTTGCAGTATTCGAAGTAATGCGCTTCAGTTCTGTAGCAAGAGCGGCATTTTCGGGCTGTTTATAATCAGGGTCTTCACTGGTTATTCCTTCGGCACAATACCTTGCAAGTTTTAGTATTTCTTGGTCCGTGCCGAGATCCGCCAATTTCAAGTCCAAAGCTCCGCTCTGCTGCGTTCCCATAAGATCTCCCGGTCCGCGCAGAGAAAGATCAACTTCTGCTACTTCAAATCCGTCGTTGGTGCGACACATGGTTTCCAGTCTTGTGCGTGCTTCAGCAGATAGCTTGTCGCCTGTCATGAGCAGGCAATAAGACTTTTCCGCGCCACGGCCGACTCTTCCCCTCAACTGATGAAGTTGAGACAGCCCAAATTTTTCAGCACTTTCAATAATCATTACCGAAGCATTTGGCACATCCACGCCAACCTCAATTACTGTTGTGCTCACCATTATCTGGTTCTTGCCCTGCACAAATAATTGCATTTCATAGTCTTTCTCATCGGCTTTCATACGCCCATGGACAATGCTCACCCTATAGTCGGGCAAGGGAAATCGTCTTGTGATGCTCTCATAACCATCCATCAAATCCTTATAATTGAGCGTGTCTGATTCCTCAATTAGCGGATAGACAATATAGACCTGTCTGCCCAGCGCCACTTGGCTTTCGATGAAGCCAAATACTTTGAGCCTTTTTCCTTCAAGATAATGTCTTGTATCAACGGGTTTTCTGCCTGGAGGCAGTTCGTCAATCGTCGACACATCTAAATCTCCATAAAGCGTCATGGCCAGTGTGCGTGGAATGGGAGTTGCTGTCATAACCAGCATATGCGGTGGAATGGGTGCTTTTTGCCATAGCTTGGCCCTTTGTTTCACGCCAAATCTATGTTGCTCATCGATGATGGCCATGCCCAGTTTGAAGAACTTAACTTTTGGCTCAATAAGCGCGTGAGTGCCAACGAGGACATGCAAAGCCCCAGACTCCAAGGCGTAGTGTATTTCCTTACGTTGTGCTGTTTTTGATGATCCTGTGAGCAGCCTGATTTCAATCGGCATATCAGCCAGCATCTTGCTAAAAGTCTTGAAGTGCTGTTGCGCCAGGATCTCCGTAGGCGCCATGATGCAAACTTGGTAGCCATTGTCTATTGCTATAAGAGCTGAGAGCAACGCAACAACTGTTTTTCCACTACCCACATCACCTTGCAAGAGGCGATTCATATGAGCGCCATGTTTCATGTCCATGCGAATTTCACGAACTACCCTCTTCTGAGCATTGGTAAGTTCAAATGGCAAGTATTTATCGTAGAATTTCTTCAGTAAATCCCCAATTTCGGAAAAAAGAGGGCCTTTGATTTTACGTGTAGTTGACTCCCTATTACGAAGTAAAAGCAACTGGATTGAAAGAAGCTCCTCGAACTTGAGTCGGTGCCTACAAACTCCCAATATATCATCTTTGGTAGGAGCATGCATTTGCCGAATGGCATATTCTCTTTCTGGTAAATTGAATTTCTTCAAAATTGCCGCTGGCACGAATTCGGGGATATTAAACTCAGGGTCTGATATCAATTGAAGAATCATCTTCTCAAATCCAGCGCTATTCATTCCTCGTTTAGAAAGTTTCTCGGAAGAATGATAAATGGGCACAAGATTTCCGCCTTTCTTTTGTCGAAGGCTTTCCGGCGTATCCAATTCAGGATGCGAAATGGACCATTTGCCATGAAAATTAGAGGGTTTGCCAAAGACAATGTACTCCTGCCCCATGCGCAAGGACTTCTTAATCCATTGTGCACCTTTAAACCAGATGAGTTCTATTTCACCCGTTCCGTCGCTAAACCGGGCTACTAATCTTTTTTGACGAGCGGCGCCCAGCTCTTGTATAGATAGCAATTTGCCCCTAAGTTGGACCATTCCCATTTCTGATCGCACATCGCGCACGGCATTGAATACAGACTTGTCGACGTAGCGAAAAGGAAAGTAGTAGACTAGATCGTAGTACGTGAAAATACCAGCCTCTTCCTTCAACATTTGAGCACGTTGAGGACCGACGCCTTTTAAAAATTCAATAGGGGTATGCAGAAATGATTCAGTCATTCCGGCTAAAGATACAAGACAAATTTATGCCAACATCATTACAGGGTTCTCAAGATTCATTTTGAGTGCCTGTAAGAATTGTGAGCCAGTGACTCCGTCAACAACACGGTGATCACAGCTCAAAGTGAGTTTCATGATGTTTCCAGGAACAACTTGTCCATTTTTAACGACAGGAGTTTCAATAATCCCACCAACTGCAAGGATGCAAGAATCTGGCGGATTGATAATCGCCGTGAACTCTTCAATACCGAACATTCCCAAGTTAGAGATGGTGAACGTATTTCCTTCCCATTCCGCTGGCTGCAGTTTCTTCGTCTTAGCTTTTTCGGCCAAGGCTTTTACTTCCGCGTTGATAGCTGTCAATGGCTTCAAATCGGCGTGGCGAACAACAGGAACAAGCAATCCATCTTCAACTGCTACCGCTACACCGATGTGCACATGATTGTTATAACGAATTTTGTCTTCCAACCAGCTAGAATTGACTTTAGGGTGCTTCTTCAGAGCGGCAGCCGCAGCCTTGATTACTAGATCATTGAAAGAAATCTTGATTCCGGCTTGCTCAAACAAGGATTTGCGCGCAGCGATAGCACCATCCATATCCACTTGAATAGTGAGATAAAAGTGAGGCGCAGTAAATTTACTTTCTGCCAATCGACGCGCAATAACCTTACGCATTTGGCTTACAGGCTCTTCGGTAAAGCTCTCTTCGCCAGCTACTGAAGGAACAGCAGCTATAGCTGCAGGTGCTGCGGTGTAACTTTCGACGTCTCTTTTCACGATTCGTCCGCCTTCACCTGAACCTTGGATAGTTTCTATATTGATGCCTTTATCTTGGGCCAGTTTCTTGGCAAGAGGAGAGGCTTTTACTCGACCATTCGAACTTACTGGATCAGGACTAGGGGCAATTGCCACAGGAGCAGCAGCCTCTTGAACAGGAGCAGGATTTGGAGTAGCAACAGGAGCCGGACTAGCAACTTCAGGTGTTGCAGCCTTTTCACTAGTCGATTGAGCATCTAATAATGCTTGAAAATCTTCATCTTTTTCACCAATAACACAAAGGACTGAATTGACTGGAGCGCTTCCACCCTTTTCAACACCAATGTGCAGAAGAGTACCATCTGAGTAAGACTCAAACTCCATCGTCGCCTTATCAGTTTCTATCTCGGCGAGAAGCTCACCTGACTCAACTTGGTCTCCTATATTCTTGTGCCACTCTGCAACTACACCATCTGTCATGGTATCGCTAAGCTTGGGCATTTTAATGATTTCAGCCATCTGACTTAATTCCTTATTAATCGTTCACGTATGGGTAATCCTTCTGCATGTAAACATCTTCATACAGGGCATCAGCAGTAGGCTCAGGAGAATTCTCTGCAAAAGTCACGGCGTCAGCAACGACTACTTTGATTTCAGATTGTACTTCTTCAATCTGCTTTTCAGTCATCCATTTATTCTTCTTAATCACCTCAAGTACGTGATCAATAGGATCCTGACTTTGGAATTCTTTAACCTCGTCCTTAGTTCTATAGTATTGTGGATCCGACATCGAGTGTCCTTTGTATCTGTATGTTTTAACATCCAACAAAGTAGGCCCGCCATCTTTTCGTCCGCGTTCAGCAGCGCGGGCAATTGCTTCAGCAACAGCTTCCGGCTTCATGCCATCCACAGACTCAGCTGGCATATCATAACCTTTAGCCATTTGAGTAAAATCTGTCACGTTAGAAGTCCGCTCAACAGAAGTACCCATTGCGTAATTGTTGTTCTCTACAACGAAGATTACTGGCAATTTCCAGATCATCGCCATGTTAAACGTCTCATGAACACTTCCTTGTCTCGCCGCACCGTCTCCAAAGAAACAGATGGTAACATGGTCTTCATTTCTATATTTATCGGCAAAAGCGATTCCAGCTCCTAAAGGAATTTGACCACCAACAATACCGTGACCTCCAAAGAGATTCTTCTCCTTGTCAAACATGTGCATTGAACCACCTTTACCTTTCGAAGTTCCGGTTGTTCTGCCATACATCTCAGCCATTACTCTACCAGGATTGGTACCCAGAATCAGTGGATGAGCATGATCTCTATAAGCAGTAATCACTCTATCCGAAGGCTTGAGTGCCTCAGTCATGCCTGCAAGAACTGCTTCTTGACCTATATACAAGTGGCAAAACCCACCAAATTTCTGTTGGATATAAAGCTGCCCTGTTTTCTCCTCAAACTTACGCATCAAGAGCATGTCTCGATACCATTTTAAGTACGTCGCTTTCGGGAAAGCCGCCTTCTTTGTTGAGGCTTTTGGAGCTGCCGTTTTCTTCGTTGTACTGGCCTTCGCTACCTTAGTTTTTGTTGCCATCTTTCTATTCAATTATTCTACAAGCCGACAAATATACGTGAGTCTGAAAGATTAATCTCAACAATTGAAGCGACTTTCTTTTTCGCCTGAATTTAGAATTCTAAGGAATATTTAGAATTTCAAGCCTCTTGGCAAATAACAAAGTGAGAATTTTGATCAAAACCGATCAATAAAAACGGCCCAGATCAAGCCTCTAGATTGGTTTTGTCAAAGAACAAAGGAAGCATCGACTGAACCGACTCAACAATAAGCACTCCCTTCTCTTTTGTGGCTAGGATTACAGGAATCAGAGAATCTTGATTCAGCTCATATTCCAAAAGTGATTGTCGGCATGCTCCGCATGGAGCAGCGGGAGACTTGATCTGGACAATCTCACTATCCACGGCAATAGCCAGTGAGATGACAGCAACATCTGGAAATTGGGACTTTGCAGCGAACATAGCCACACGCTCAGCGCACAAGCCTGATGGATAGGCAGCATTTTCTTGGTTCGCGCCAAGGACAATTTGTCCATTCTCCAGAAGCACCGCTGCGCCTACTTTGAAATTGGAATACGGCGAATAGCTGCCTTTCAATGCTTCAAACGCTTGATCAACCATTATTTGATCATCATTATCCAGTTCGGATATCTGGTTAAATCTGTAGTATGTGAATATCAGTGATTCTTTGGCCATGTTTTGTTTATTTGTTCCCCGTCCGAGCAAGTAATTTCATTGATCGTCTTGTAAAGCATCAAATATGCTTATTTTTGAGCTGCCTTGCCAGAATTGAAGAACATAGTAGATGCTTTCGAGCCCATTTCCTTAAGTGAAATGGAAGGAACAGCGCTTTTGGACCGAACGGACACTAAGTTCATGTTGGATCAAGGGACGCTGATTGAACTTCTTAAAGAAGTTCAGGGCGACTATCGTATACTCGAGGTTAAGGGAATACGTATGAACAGGTATAAGACCCTTTACTTCGACACACCCGACTTAGATTTTTACCACTTACACCAGAACGGCAAAAAGAACAGACATAAAGTTAGAAGCCGGAAATATCTTGATTCAGATCTTTGTTTTCTTGAAGTCAAATTCAAAAACAACAAAGGACGAACAATCAAGCAACGGGTAGTAATTGACGATTTCGAGTTGGATCTTAGCTCCGACTCACAGGATTTCATATTGAAAGCTTCGGGAATTGACTACTCCTTAGTGCCTGCCATTTGGAATTCATTTACCAGAATAACATTAGTAAGTAAAGAAGATACGGAGCGTTTAACGATCGATTTGAATCTGGGATTTCAATCCGATGAAGACGCGATAAAACTTGATCATTTGGTCATTCTTGAAGTGAAGCAACCACAAGCTTCAAGGAATTCCAAATTCATTCAGGCATTAAAAAGACGCCACGTGCGTCCCGACCGCATAAGCAAGTATTGTCTAGGGGTGGCGTTGTTGAAAGATGGAATTAAGCGCAATGCGTTTAAAAGTAAAATTTTGAAAATAGAAAAACTGGATCATGGATTTGTTGAATAATTTGCTCTGTTCTTTAATTTCATTTCACGATATCGTTGGAATTGGACAAGAACTATTCTTTGCCTTATTGAACAAAGGCCTGGCTTTATTAGATGATGGTGCGCATGCTGTTGGTAATGTTTTGGCCGACGTCAACACCAAATCGGAAAGAATTGGCATTCTCAGGATGCGCTGGTACGACCTAGATAATTTATCTGAGTTGGCCATCAGGTTTGGCATCAACTTGTTTTTCGCTATTCTTTTGGTGAGGTATATCTACTATCCTATTGCCAAGCGCAAAGATTTTCTCTTTACCTACATTGCTATTAACGTTTCGATTTTCCTTTTGTGTTTCATACTGGAAATCGTAAAGCTAGAGCTTGGATTTGCTCTTGGTCTATTTGCGATCTTCGGAATCATACGTTACCGAACGGATCCTATTCCTATTAAGGAGATGACCTACCTCTTCGTGGTTATTGCGCTTTCTGTTTTGAATGCTTTGGTAAATAAGGAGATTAGCTTGGCTCAAATGATCTTTGCCAATATCGCTATCATTGGTGTCACGTTTGCCTTGGAGAAGCTATGGTTGCTGCGTCATGAGTCACAGAAAGTGATTGTGTACGAGAAGATCGAATTGATTAAGCCCGATCGCCGTGCAGAGCTCATTGAAGATATTGAAGAGCGCACTGGAATTAAGATTACCAGACTAGAAATAGGCAAAATTGATTTTCTTCGGGACACTGCTCAGGTGTTTATCTTCTTCTATGACGATGAGCAATTGGGAATGGCTGATGATCGCCAGCGCCCTGCTTATGATCCAGACTAGGTCTAGCGCTGGACCAAAACTACGGCATACGCGCTTATCCCCTCTTCCCTGCCTACATATCCGAGTTTCTCGGTAGTTGTAGCTTTCACACTCACACGGTCGACATCGATACCGCATACTTGTGCGATCGATTGTTTCATGGATTCTACGTGAGGGCTTAATTTTGGGCGCTGCGCGCAAATGGTCGTGTCTATGTTGCCGATTTTCCATCCGTCGTCGCTTAGCAACTTTACCACATCTCGCAGTAAGATTTTACTATCAGCACCTTTGTAACTAGGATCGGTATCAGGAAAGTGGTATCCAATATCTCTTTTGTTAGTAGCTCCAAGAAGAGCATCACAAATAACATGCAAGAGTACATCGGCGTCGGAATGGCCTACGGCTCCAAGTTCATGAGGAACCTTAACACCACCTAGCCAAAGATCATATTCGGCTTTGAGTTGATGAACGTCAAATCCGAAGCCTACTCGAATATCCATAGGAATTACCCTTCGTTTTTAGCCAGCTTCCCTTTATTGAACTCAAAACGCAGCGTAAATCGAAGCGTATTGGCCAAAGGATTCTGTTGAGTTGTAGAGATCAAATAAGACAGGTCGATTCCGAAAACTGTGTATTTCAACCCAGCTCCCAAAGTGATAAACTGTCGGTGACCTTTTGAGTAATGCTCATAAAAGTATCCTGCGCGGAAAGCAAATTGCTGATCGTACCAATATTCCAATCCACCACCAAGATTAATTTCTCTCAATTCTTCTCTAAAGACCGAACCTGATTCAACGCTATATTCGTCAACCGTATTGGGATTGTCGTCGTCAACGTAGGTTACAGTTCCAGGAGCGTCATAGAACGACTGGTATAATGCAGTAGCAGTCCCCACGTTTGGATCGTAACCAGAAGCGATAATGGTCTCATCGTCTCTATGAAACTCAGGTGGTGTTGGCACTAAAAGCTTGTTTGCATCCGCAGTTAAAGTCAGCGTGTTGTAATCGTCAAGCTTCCATGTAAGTGCAGTACCTAGTCTTAGGTTGGCAGGAATAAAATCTCTTTCAGCCGTAGCGGTATAACTCATCTTTGCACCAATATTCGATATATTGAGTCCAACGTTCCATGTGAGATCCTTGTCAAACATTTCGAGATCATCATTGGTATAAAAGATAGATACGTCGACAGCAACAGAACGACCAGGCTTTGACTCAGCACCTTGAATCGGTGTGCTTCCTGTGAGGTTTGAGTTGACAAATCTTGCAGCGATACCACCGGCCAAACGGTCGGACAATTTCTGCGAAAATGCCAAATCCAAGCTGAACTCGCTAGGCTTAAATGTTCTAATTGTAGTTCCGACTTCATCGGTAAAAGTGATTTCACCCAGAGAAAAGTAACGAATCGCTCCACCAATAGCTTGTTTTTTACCAAGCTTGGTATAACCGCTTACATAAGCTAAGTTCATATCATTCACCAAAGCACGAAGCCAAGGGCTATAAGACAATTGAAGCTCGTAATCGTTTTCGGCAAAAGCCATTTTCGCCGGATTCCAATGAATTGACGAAGCATCGGCAGATAGCGCCACGCCAGCATCTCCTATACCTCCTGACCTACTGTCTGGAGCGATTAGCAGAAATGGGACTGCCGTGGTAATTGTATTTAGCTGAATATCATTTCCTGGATCCGAGCTGACAAGCTGAGCTTGTCCTGTCGAATGTAAAAGTGCTATTCCGCCTGCAAGTAAAGCGATCTTTTTCAACATCGTGTTCAATTAAGTTTGCAAATATACGTATTAAGTCATGATTGGTCGTGTCAATTCAAGATTACCAGCTTTTCAAACTCTTCGGCCTTTTGGCCATCTGGTGTCTTGACTTGTACTCTGTAAACGTAAACTCCTCGACCAATCTTATCTCCGAAGTCATCTTTTCCGTCCCAAACAACTCCATCACTTCTAAACCCATTGGATTCTATAGTATTATGAATTGTCTTAACGATCTTTCCAGCCACCGTAAATACCTGGATTTGTACTTCTAATACGTCACAGACTTGATTATGTTCGAAGAAAAATTCCGTACGTGTTGTAAAGGGATTCGGATAGTTCAAAACATGGTCCAAAGCGAGTTCAGCACTTGCTGCCACTACAAACTCGGTATAAGAGAGCGAAGAATTATTGTGAACATCCCAAACTTTCAAGCTCAAATTATGGGTTCCGTCTGACAGCCCATCCAACTGGTAACGTAACTCTCCAGATTTGAATGTATTTAAGTCTGACTCATAAAATTCATTGAGAACAATTTGATCATTTGTCTGACCATCCAAAGTGGCGGCGATGTCGTGACCAATTCCATTTCCTACGGTATTGATTCCATTTTCGTCAAACACTTTGGCAAAGAGGATAGGTGATTCATCAGTAAGTCCACCAAATACAAATGTTGAATCGTTCAAAAACAATTTGATTTCTGGCCCTACAGTATTGAGTTCAGCTCCATCCACAGCTCCGCCAATTTTAAACGCTTCGAAATGGCCATGAGCATCTCTGTTGCCAGCTACAGCATAATAACTGACTCGTGCAACATCAACATTGTAATTGATATCGCGAGGCACCACGAAGCTGAAAGTAAACAGTCCGTTTTCGACACTCGCTTTACCGCGATAAATGACATTCTGAAATACATCGAAACTATAATTGATTCCACCATCGTTGTTTTGCACAGTGACATCGGACTTTTTATCAAAAACAGTCGGATAAACAAATCCATTGAAATCTTCCATTATGGTTCCGTCCTCCATTCCTACATATCCAGAAAACGAAACTTCTTGCAGAGACTTGAGCGTATCCATTTCGGCTGCGATAGGCTCTCCATTCAGCTCCGTTGTGAAAACTTTGAATTCGGGATACGCCATCTTCATTGCGGGATCGCCCAACAGACTAAAATTTCGGCTATTGGCGTTTCCGGCAACATTGGTCGCGTTTTTTGTCATTCTCGCAATGTCTCCAAGAGCAATTCCTTTGGAACCTTTGTCGTCAAAGGCTACGTCATAAAAGGCTTTTCCCAAGGAAAAATTGGAGTTACTATAAACAATTCTTGTCGTAGTAAGCATGGCAATAGCACCACCATTAGGATTCATCATGATCAGTTCGCCAGCCGATTTAAATGCAGGATCATCATAGCGCGAAAGCTCACAGGTCGCAGTCATAAAGACAGGAAGCTGATTAAAATTACCCCATCCCTGAATAGTAGGTATGGTAAGAATTCGCTCATGAGCCCAGCCTTTTTCTCCACCGTGGCCAATGTAATTGACAACAAGGGCCCCTTTTTCAACTTTTCTTCGAAGAGCCTCAGCACCTTCTGGATAACGCTCACCACCTGGTGTTGACTCCTGAAGGTAGGCATCCATATAAATCTTCTCTACGTTGAAATCATTGTGATTGAAGTAGATAGAATCTGAAAAACTATCAGAACTAGCCATGTGAACAGATTCTCCCGGCCCCGAACTTCCATCTTGGTCATCAGACACAAATACGATATCATTCCTCCATGAGCCGTATGGGTTTCCATTTTCATCACCTAAACAATAGGAATCGCCATTCGACGAAGTATTGTCAGACATATAAGATGTAAGTTTATCGATGTACGCATTGGCCTCTGCCAAGCCCTCGGCTGGAATTCGTCCAATACCAATATCGAGCATATCCAAGCTGGATATAAACTCTCCCTCATCATCTCCAAGCAATCCAAAATAGTCGTCTGAGACGACAGAGTTTGTTGGCGAAAGAGATTCCGCTGAATAGAATGCTATAACATTCGTTGAGTTGATGTTATTTACGCCTTTGTTTGCCGAATAGTCACCATCTCCAAAAAGGCAAAGGTATTGCGGCAATAGATCTTCCTCTCCATCCGCTTTGTCGTACAAGCTCTTCATGAGCATTTTCACAGCAGTAACGTCTGGATTCCCGCTAGAAAACTCATTGTATACTTGCATAGGTGTTACTACTTCTACAACCATTCCATCGGCTCTGTGCAACTCAGCCATTCTTTCGGCGGCAGTGACAAGCAAAGGAGACGACAAAACAATCATATCGACATCTTCCAATGCATGCAGGTTTTGATTAGATACAGGACCAACAGTTCGGGGAGTTAAGAAATTGCTATTTCGAAATGCTACAAACTCACGCAAATCATCCGTGTTAACTGCAAAACTCACCGTTTCACCATCCAGCGAAAACGGCACATTCTTCACGTTTGTCGCATCAGTCACATCCCATACCATATCAACATTCGAAGCATTTGCTAAATCAAAGCGATTCACTCCTACTCCAATAGATTCAGGATCTCGAAAGTGCATTTGGCTGCCTACCATCGTCAATCCTCGGTAAAAATTTAATTGGATATAGTCCAACCAGGCCTGTGCAGAAGGATCTGGCTGCTCAAAATCAATAGAAACCTCTATCCCATCTCCATCTGGAGTAAAAGGAATTTGGATTGTACCTACTAAGGCAACAGGACTCACTGCACTCGACCCAACATTCGTAATGGGTAAATCAGCGGAAGAACCTTCCAAACTTATTGCAGTATTACTTGGATCTGTTGAGCTTCGAGCAACCATTTTCACTTCTGCAATACCTTCAATAGGCAAACTGTTATCGGCCGAAAAATTGAAAACCTGGGAAGTAGTCACATCGAAAATCTCTCCATAAAACTCTCTACCTGACTTAACCAGGTTCGAAATATCTTTCTCGTGGAAGAGGCGCTCTTGGAATTGAGTTGAAATGTGATCTGGTGTTTCGGAGGAAACTGTCAGTTCAGTGATTCTCTCGGGATCAACATCGTCTACCCTGATATAATAGTACGCAGAATCACTATAGTGGTGATTCAAATGAACAAAGCGATCCATGTCTTCTGGTACATCGCCTTCTATAAGGTCCCAGCTATCTGCTCCTTGACCATAAAACAATATATAGTCGTTGGCAGCAAAAGAATTTCCAGTTGAACTAACAAAAATGCTATTTCGTTCTAAGTCGTCATATCTAAATTCTCCATTCTCAAAAGGGAGTTGATGACCTCCATTGCCATAAATATTGATAGCATTCGGAACCAAAGAGTTTACATCGATGCCTAAATCTGAGAGAACATCCTTGTTTATGCGGTACACACCATCACGATCAATGGCAATTTTATACCATTCTCCTTCACTAAGTACAGATTGGGATGCTGCACGTGAAGCGCTTCTACCTCCTCCTCCAGCGCGGTTCTGGATGGTAAAAGTGAATTCAACAAGTTGCTCTATTTGGCCTGTGGAAGTGTTTTTTCTATACGGCAGGACTACAAGATTATCGTAATAATCTAAGCGTCCTTGACTCACTCGGCACATCGTTTGCACCCCACTAGTCAGCACCTTCAACTGTTCACGGGTAAATTTCCCACTTGAAATAGGTTGGAATATTTGATTCGTGAGCTGCACATCGGCAGATCCATATGTCCTATCTAGTTCTGCTCGGAAAAAATATGCTGGCAACCCTTTGAACTCTAAACAGGGGAAGATATGCTCGGGTAATTCAGAAACATCAGACGAAGTCCTGCGCGCTGCATCACCCAGCCAGTCTATACTTACGTGCTCGCTAATGCTAGACTGCGCGCTGATCAGGCCGGTCTGGAAAAGAATAAAAATGAATACTAGAGGCTTGTAACTCATGGTCTTTTAAAAAGAAATTGTTCGGTTTAAGCAACAAAGTAAACGAAAACGAGGTCTTTATATTGTAGAAGGTTAAAAACAGTCGGAGATTTTTTTTCGTATTATTGCTAATTCAATCAGAATGGGAACAAGTCATATGTTGCATAAGAGATTCATTCTAGTGGCGGGAATCGCTGTATTACTTTCATTATGTGGGGTTACAGAATCGCGCGCTCAAGATCCTGAGTTTACTCAGTTCTATGCCAATCCGTTGTATCTTAATCCAGCTTTTGCTGGAACCGCGAGATGCCCGAGAATGGTAATGAACTATCGTAATCAATGGCCATCGCTCTCCGGAACGTTTGTCACAACTAGTGCTAGCTATGATCAGCACGTTGAGACAATTCAAGGGGGACTAGGTTTAATTGCCATGCACGACCGTGCAGGAAAAGGCACATTGAACACTACTTCGTTGTCCGGTATATATTCATACCAGCAACCAGTTAATCGTTATTTCTCTATAAAAGCGGGATTGCAAGCGACCTACTTCCAGAAATCATTGGATTGGAGTAAGCTTACATTTGGTGACATGATTGATCCTCGAAAAGGATTTATTTATGAGACCCAAGATATTCCAAGAGGAGGAAGCGTAAGAAATGTAGATTTTTCAGCTGGTATCTTAGGATTTAGTGAGAAGCTCTATTTTGGATTTGCTGTTCACCACTTGAACGAACCAAATGAATCATTGGTAGTAGGCACAAGCCGCTTACCGATGAAATTTACTGGTCATGCAGGAGCTGTCATTCCGATCAACAAAAGAGATCGACACAGTGAATCAAGCATATCTCCGAACATTCTGTATCGACGTCAAGGAGAATTTCAGCAACTTAATATCGGAACTTACGTAAAGAAAGGACCATTGGTTGGTGGCATTTGGTATCGAGGATTGTTTTTTGTGAACGATTACAGCGATGCTATGATTGTGACTATTGGTATCCAAACAGATGTAATTCGATTTGGATATAGCTATGACCTCACAATCTCTGAATTGACACCTGCTACGGGTGGATCTCATGAGGTATCGATGACGGTACAATTTGATTGCAGACCCAAACGAAGAAAGTTTAGGACAATAAACTGTCCATCTTTTTAGTTTTTTTGATACTTGTTTTAGGAAACATAAAATTTGAAATCATGAAAATCGCTGGAAGAACACCCTATCTGCTACTATTCTTTGGTGTTGCCATTCTTCTTTCATCATGCGGGAGAGACCGATCCGGAGCAACTGGATGGGCCTACAATGACCCCGGAAATGGTGGATTTGAGAAAGCACCATTTGTAGAACAAGAAACAGGACCAGGTCTTGTCTTGATCGAAGGAGGAACTTTTACAATGGGTAGAGTCGAAGATGATGTAAACTTTGCTTGGGACAACCAACCTCGCAGAGTAAGTGTTTCATCGTACTACCTTGACGAAACTGAGGTCACCAATTATTTTTGGACAGAATACCTCTATTGGCTAGACCGTATTTACGGAGATAGCTATCCTGAAATCGTAAACAAAGCCCTTCCTGACACATTGGTATGGCGTGAGAAAATGGAGTACAACGAACCTTACGTTGAATACTACCTTCGTCACCCTGCTTACCGTGACTATCCTGTGGTAGGAATTAATTGGCTACAAGCCAATGATTTTTGCGCCTGGAGAAGTGACCGTGTTAATGAGCTTATCCTCATTCGTGAAGGTTTGCTTTTGCACAGTCCGACAAGTCAAGTTGATGAGGACCACTTTACAACTGATGCATATTACGCCAACCAGTACGAAGGCGAAAAGGCAGCTGATGGAATACAAGACTTAAATCCAGTTGGTACTGGATACCGTAACGTTAAGATGGAAGATGGAATTCTTCTTCCTCGTTACAGACTGCCTACAGAGGCTGAGTGGGAATATGCCGCTTTGGGTTTAATAGGTAACTCTTTTCAAGAACTTGTGACTGAAAGAAAGTACTACCCATGGAACGGACACTATGTGCGTAACGACAATAGTGGTGGCAAATTCTACGGTCAGTTGAATGCCAACTTCGTTCGAGGTCGTGGTGACCATATGGGAGTTGCTGGAGCATTGAATGACATGGGTGATATTACAACTCCTGTTTACCAGTATGCGCCTAATGACTACGGCTTGTATAATATGGCTGGAAACGTATCAGAGTGGGTAATGGATGTATATCGTCCATTGTCTCCGGAAGATAAAAGTGAATTCCGACCATTTAGAGGTAACGTATTTAAAACTAAAGTCCTTACCAGTGAAGGTGGTATAGAAGACAAATATGATTACGTAGTGTACGACATCGATGGTGTTGGATACTTCCTCAAAGAATACCAGAAGCGTGCTCAGGGCCGATTGACAGATACAGATCAAAACCTCATTGATAACCTACTCCAGTATGTTGAGCAAGGAAAAGAGGATTTGAAGAATCGTCAAGAAGACCAAGCAATGCAAAGAATTCAGGACGGAATGGACTTGATACTTTCAAGTGATGCGAAAGTTGCACCAGATTTGAGAGATGGCATAGCCGATTATGTTGAGGCTACACCTGGTGACATTCGTTACCGTGAAGTTACAGTAGAAGAAAATATTGATCGTAGAACTTATCAAGTTGCTAAGAACATTGACCATCTTGATGGTGACTTCCAATCTAGTATCTACTATTACGATGCTGGAAAAGAAACAGATGAGAACAGAATGTATGAATGGGGTACAACGACCTTGATCAACAATCGTTCTCGTGTTTACAAAGGTGGTTCATGGAGAGACCGAGCATACTGGACTATTCCAGGAACTCGTCGTTTCTTGGATGAGCGCCAGTCAACTTCAGACATTGGATTCCGTTGCGCAATGGATCGCGTTGGAAGCCCCGTTGGATTTTCACAAGAATAGGCTGATAACCTTATCATAAAAAACCCCGGCCTACCAGTCGGGGTTTTTATTTTTACAGGATATGGATATCCTCAAACTGTTTCTCGAAAATCCGATTATTTGCACCGATACTCGTCAGATTAAAGACGGATCAATCTTCTTCGCTCTCAAAGGCGACAACTTCAACGGCAATACATTCGCGGTAAAAGCATTGGACTTAGGCAGTGCATATGCTATTGTTGACGAAGCTAATGAGGAGCAAGACCCCCGAATCATATTAGTGGACAACGTTCTAGAGGCATTGCAAAATCTTGCTTGCGCCTATCGGCAAATGTTTGACTTTCCTTTTTTCGCTATTACTGGCAGTAACGGAAAGACAACAACTAAAGAACTGATGCGAGAAGTTCTATCCAAAAAATTCAAAGTACATGCTACAAAGGGCAACTTCAACAATCATCTTGGAGTTCCTCTTACTTTGCTATCCATGCCCAAAGACACTGATTTTGCGATCATTGAAATGGGTGCCAATCACGTGAAAGAAATTGAAGCACTTTGCCGAATTGCTCAACCTGATCATGGTATGATTACGAATATTGGTCAAGCGCACCTAGAAGGATTCGGAGGTTTAGCAGGAGTTATCCGCGGTAAAAGTGAATTGTACAGCCACCTTCGGGAATCGAGAGGCACCGTGTTTTTAAATAAAGACATGGAACATTTACAAAGTGCCATTGGAGACGGATCCTACATTCCTTACGGTCAAAAATCAGAAAGCTTTGAATTGCGCAGTATAGCGAGTGGAACAAATGTTCATTTCAGTGCAAATATCGATAACGACAAGTATGAGGTCCA
>JBLHIB010000023.1:0-38900 GCA_047615865.1 Gammaproteobacteria bacterium | reverse complement strand
CGTCCTGGCCATCTAAAGTTCTAGTATTCGAAATAAGATCTTCAATCTTGCGTCCCGAAAGTTCTCCATATCCATGCTCTTCGTTGAATTTCTTCACGTCAAAATACACGGATCCGTTGACTACATAAGCATAACCGTTGGCCAATATCTGCTCAATCATTGTGATCTGCTCGATAATATGTCCGGTGGCGGTAGGTTCAATTGATGGAGGCAGGATATTGAAAATGCGCATAACATCTTTGAAACCATTGGTGTATTTCTGCACCACTTCCATGGGCTCGAGGTTATCCAAAAGCGCCTTTTTAGCAATCTTATCTTCACCATCATCAGAATCACCGGTTAAGTGTCCCACATCGGTAATATTCCTGACGTAGCGCACTTTATACCCCAAATGTGTAAGCTGACGGTAAACAATGTCGAAAGTCAAGAAAGAGCGGACATTGCCAAGATGTACATCGCTATAGACGGTTGGTCCACACACGTACATGCCCACATTCGGAGCTGCCAATGGTTTGAATAATTCTTTCTTTCGAGAAAGGCTGTTTTGGATATATAAATTCGTTTCCATGGTGCAAATAAAATCATTTCAATGCGCTTTTGCTATGACAGCGCACGTGAAACTTGTAAGAATGATTTGAAATTGTAAAAGCTTGACGCACAAGGGGCGGGGATTTGTACCTCAGGATCAGTTTTATTCCTTTTTCAGCCGTTGGCAAATGATTCAGCGATAGTCCAAATGGAAACCCTAGTTGTAGCAAAGCAAAACCGCCCCAATTGAGGCGGTCCTGTAGATATATATGTAGTAATAATATTGGTTATTCGTCGTCTGAAATAACTCCTGTTCCGAGGTATTTACCGTTTCGGTAGATCTCTATTCGGATTAGAATCCCGTTGTTGTTGTAACGATGCCATTTTCCATCCCAGAGGCGACCATTTCTGAACTCCCCAATCTGCGTGATCTGGCGACTTGCATCGTATAAAATGTTTTCTCCATTTGGCTTGAATTGGAAAGCATCGTTCGGAATGTCTTCTGTAACTTCACTTTCTGGAGTGTCTTCCACCTGGTTGATTTTCTCAACATGGCTCTTGGTGGGCTTTTTCTTGGCTACCTTGGCATCGTTGTGTTTCTTAATACTTCCTTCGAGCAAAACGCCATCCTGAAGAACTTTCTCTTCTTTCAAGGTACCATCTTCAAGGAAGCGTTTCATTACGCCACTTTCTTTGCCATTTACAATGTTGACTTCCAATTCGACAATTCCGTTTTCATGGAAGTACTTCTGAATTCCATTTCGCTTACCGGAGTCGCTGAAATAAAACTCTTGTTGCAAATTCCCATTGGAATGCCATCTTTTGAATTCGCCTATATTTTTGTTTTTATCCCAAAGACCTCTTTCTTCCATTTGCCCTGTATTGTAGTAAACAGAGTAAGCACCGGAAGGTCGATTGCGGTCATAGTGGATTTCACTTTTGAGATTTCCATTTGGCCAAAATCGCGTCCATAAACCTTCTTTCTTATTGTTTAGGTATTCGCCTTCTTCAAAGGTGCTGTTTGGATCGTAGGCATTGCTACTAAGCATATATCCTTTGATGATCCAATAACCTTGTCGAAGACCTGAATCGTCTATTGTGTTTAGGTCTTTACCGGAACTAGCCAAGGCCGACGCAGCAATTGCCGTGCACACGAGCACTAAGGCTACTGCGTGTTTGATAATCTGTGGGCAATGTTTTGTCATGGTTCGCGGAATTAGAAACTTACTCTCCACGTTTACGCCCACTAGCCTAAAAGGTTACCCGTGCAGATTGAATTTGATTTCGAATTTCGTGGAGCATAACTTCAGTTGTCCTGGCGAGATCAAATTTTGTCTCCCAACCCCAGTGCTCTCTTGCTTTGCTGTCGTCGATTGAAGCTGGCCATGAAGCTGCGATTTGTTGTCTGAAATCCGGGGCATAAGACATTTGGAACTCTGGGATATGCTTCTTCACTTCCAAGGCAATTTGCTCTGGTGTAAAGCTCATCCCTGCTAAATTGTACGAAGTACGAATTGGTACTTTGCTGTCTTCAGCATTTGTGATTTCAATCGTTGCTCGAATTGCATCCTCCATGAACATCATGGGAAGTTCTGTCTGCGCTTCTAAGAAACAAGAATATGTGCCGTTTTTAATGGCTTCGTGAAAGATCTCCACAGCATAATCTGTTGTTCCGCCACCCGGCGCCGATTTGTAGCTTATGAGACCAGGATAACGTATGCTTCGCACATCAACCCCAAATTTTTCATGGTAATACGAACACCATTGTTCGCCAGCGAGTTTCGAGATTCCGTATACCGTGCTCGGCTCACATATTGTGATTTGAGGAGTATTGTACTTAGGAGTTGTCGGACCAAATACAGCGATGCTGCTTGGCCAAAAGATACGTTTGATCTTTCCGTTTTTGGCGAGGTCTAGGATGTAAAAGAGGCTGGTCATATTAAGATCCCAAGCCTTTTCAGGATCCTTTTCGGCCGTCGCGGATAACATGGCCGCTAGGTGATAAACCGTGTCAATATTGTGCTTTTCAACAATGTGAAGCAAATCTTGATCGTTCAAGATGTTCAACATTTCAAAGGGGCCACTATTTACCACTTCTTCATTTGCCGGCATCCGAATATCAGATGCAACAACTTTGGATGCCCCGAATTGTGCACGAAGTTGAAGAACTAATTCAACTCCTATTTGCCCTGCTGATCCGATAACTAAAATATTTCCTGCTGCCATAGTATCTCCATTATTGTCCACCAAAAGTACGAAAAAGCTTCTGGATTAATCGTCGCTAGGCAATAAGGTGATTGAGGTGGTTGGATTCTTTGCAGAGTTTGAAGCGCTTTTTATTTATAAACAAGACTTGTAAAAAATAAGCTTAAATAGTAGTGACTATTTTCTAATATTTGTAGAATAGTAATAGAACAGCAAAATTCAATTGGAGAAGAAAAAAGAGGACAATTTTTCAACGCTTACGGCATCTGAATTTCAGCAAATATTTGTTGATCTATTTGACAGTATCCGCAATTTCATTTATTTCAAAATGGGGGATTCTAGTGTGGCCGATGATTTGGCTCAAGATACTTTTGTTAAATTGTGGGAGAATCGCCATAGGATAGACAAGAAAACGGTTAAGCCATTTTTGTACACTATTGCAGGGAATCTATCTATCAATTTGCTTAAGAGAGAACAGCTCCGATACAAGTTTATCAACTCCAAATCACGCGAACAAGACGAGCATAATCCTCAGTTTTTATTGGAGAGCAAGGAGTATGAAGAAAAGCTGCAGAAAGTTATTGCTTCTATGCCTGAGGGATGCAGGGAGGTGTTCTTAATGAACCGAATAGAAGATCTGAAGTACAGAGAAATTGCCGAGCGATTGGGGCTCAGTATAAAAGCGATCGAAAAACGGATGAGCAAAGCATTACATATTATTCGTACCGAACTTGGAATAGATATCTGACGCCATGAAGTACATCTTCTTGGTCATATCAGTAATGCTTCTCACTGCTCCGTGCTTCGCACAAATGGATAGCACTTCTCTTACTGTTCACGCCGAGAACTTGCCCTTACCAAGTATACTTGAAGAAGTAAGAAAGTCCAGTGGAACCCGATTCGCTTTTGATCATGGCGAACTTGAAAAAATAACTAAGACGATTCATTTGGACGAAGTCCCAGTCAAAGAATTTTTGGCTCAACTTCTATCTGATCTTCCATACTCCTTCAGAGCGGTAGGCCAGACTTGGGTGATTTATTTCAAAGATCAATCTACAATTGAGGAGATAGCTCCAACTAAAGTTTTGTTTGAGTGGTCGGGCCGCATAGTTGATCGACAAACTCGCGAGCCCTTGCCTTATGCCAATATTGTCTTACCTTTTGATAGTGTTGGAAAATCGACCAATGTCGACGGCTACTTTCGATTTCAAAACTTTCCTTCTGACACGACCACCTTGCAAGTGTCCTATGTTGGTTATGCAACTCAGCAATTTAAACTTGACCCTGAATTTGTTAGTTCAGGTGAGCCAATTGAGTTGAACCAAGATTTTTCTATTCTCCCTGTAGTGGCAATTTATGGCGAGCAGACGGAAATTATTGAAGAGGGTCAATTTGTAGGTATGTATACTCTAAATGCCGATCAATTGGATGCCCTTCCGTCATTGGGTGAAAGTGATCCGATCAGATCAATTCAATTGCTTCCAGGTGTTAATTCAACTTCAGAGCAATCTGCTGAGCTCAATATCCGAGGAGGTTCGGCGGATGAAAATTTGATCATCTATGATGGGTTCACAGTATTCCACCTGGATCACTTTTATGGAATTTTTGGCGCTCTTAATCAGGAGAGCATCAAGAATATTCGGCTATATCGAGGTTGGTTTCCAGCAAAGTATGGAGGTCGAGCATCGAGTGTGATTGAAATTACTGGGAAAGAAGGAAATTTACTTAGAAACCGTGCGAAGGTCAGCTTGAACTTCACTTCCTTTTCTGCCAGTGTTGAGGCTCCTATAGTTCCAGAAAAACTATCTATTGTAATTTCAGCTAGGCGATCTTTTACCGACGTGATTTTTAGTCCCCTGTACCAGCAATTGTTCAACAATCTCTACAATTCAAGCATTACGCAACCAGGGCAAGGCCAAGTCAATACTTTCGAAGACAATGCGCCGTCCTTCCATTTTTACGATGTGACGGCCAAAATATCGGCACACCCTACTGATAGTGATGTTCTGCAGCTCAGTCTTTATCGGGCACAGGATAAATTGCAAATTGGTTACGATGCTTCATTCCCGGAGTTTAATCAAGAAATTGAGTACAGAGATGACTCTGAATGGGGAAATAGAGGGGTTGGCTTACGATGGGGTCATGCTGGTTCGTCTGGGTGGTACACAACGGCAAACCTGGCGTGGTCAAACTACCGCAGTAGTCTGTTTGCGACAGATGTGGTTTATGAAATTCCGTTTGATCTCAGAGATACGCTGTTTTCAGAGCAATCTACATCTCTTGAAGAATTCAATGCGAAGTTGAGCTTTGAAAAAACAGTTGACAATCATCTTTTTGAGATAGGTAGTTGGCTCACCTACAATGAAGTTGATTTTACTTCATCGGAAAGCTTGGGTGAAGGGACTCACTGGAAGGAAAGTTCACCATTGCTTGCCATGTACGCACAAGACCAGTTCGCTTTTCTGGGTGGTGTGGAAGTCAATGCTGGCGTTAGGATGAGCTACTACGGAAACACGAATACTGTTTATACGGAGCCACGTTTGGCGATCTCCAAACAATGGCCACATGGTTTTAGGTTGGAAATGGGATATGGTCGTTATTTTCAAACGATCCGGAAAGTAAGAAAGCAGAACTTGTTTTTGAATACTCCAGATTTTTGGTCGATATCTGATTTGGCAGAGATTCCGGTTTTGAGGAATGACCAATTTCTGGCAGGTTTGACATGGGAGAAGAATGCTTGGCTCATTAAAGGCGAGGCTTATTTTCGAATTTTAGATGGTACTTTGGCCGATCCTTTAGTTTTTCGATCGGATCTTGAGTTGGGCTCAAGTGAATTGTATTCTGGTTCTGGCAAAGGGTGGGGATTGGAACTTTTACTTCAAAGGACAAAAGGGAAGCATACTGGCTGGATTTCTGGTACTGTAGGAAGAGTGAAAAATACTTTTGACGACCTAGAACAAGAATTTGTTTTCCCGGATTACGACCAATTGTTTGAAGGAAAGCTGGCCTATATTTGGCGACTGCCGAGGTGGACCATGAGCTCAACATTCGTTTATGGATCAGGTCGCCCTTATACTCCGATACTCGGGACATATACCGTGGAACTTCTAAATGGAGATACCAAGCAGGTTGTTGTTCCGGGTGAGTTTAATAGTGGAAGATTGGAGCCATTCCATCGTTTGGATATAGCCATACAGTATGCATTTACGATCAAAGGAACGGCCGCCAGCATCGGTCTGTTTCTTCACAATGTTTACAACCAAAAGAACGTTCAGAAGAGAGATTATTATATCGTGAATCAGCTAGGTGATGCCAATAATTTCACCGTTAATTCAAGAGACAGTCATACTTTGGGATTTATTCCTGCCCTCAATCTAAGTTTTACTTTTCAATGAAGAGATTCATATTCATAACGCTATGTATGCTTCTTGTTTCTTGTGAGAAGGACGAGGTAGAAACTCAATATGAAGAAGTTGTCGTGCTTAAAGGAATTCTTATTGCCGGAGACCAATTGGCCTCCATTGGTCTTGGGACTATCCAGTCTATTGGATATTCGTCAATTGAGGAGCCTATTGAAGGGGCATCTGTGTTCATTGCAGGAGGAGGACAAGAGTCAGTTCTAGGTGAAACTGAAGAGTCACCAGGAGTTTATTCAACACCTGTCGATGGTATTATAATTCTGCCTGGTCATGATTACCAGGTGGACGTAGTGGTCAATGGACAAGAATTGACTGCCCTCGCATATGTTCCAGAGCTGTTGAATTTTATTTCGATTTCTGATCCAACTTTAATTGTGGATGAGAATGATCCGGGGCAGTTGGTTTTTGAAACTTCTTGGGTTGAGGCGGAAGGCTATGAGTATGTCTTTGTCCTAGAAGAGCCTTTTGAAGATCCTGTTCAAATCGATTTTTCAGTTGCGTCTGGAAATTTTCGATCGGTACATGGGTTGCCTACTGAGAAGACATTTCTTAGGATTTATGATACGGATCTAAAGTTTTATGGAAGTCATTTATTGCATATCTATAAAATAGATCTGGCGTACAGTGATTTGTTTAGGTACTCGCCAGCAGTGAGTCAGAATGTGTTCAATGGACCCGACAATATTATTGGTGGCGCCGGTTATTATACGGGTGTATCTCTTGTAACTTTAGAACTGGAGGTTGAAGAACTATAAATTAATGTGGAAATAAGGTAGGGTGGTCTGTTTTAGGATTGTATTAAAGTGGCTGACCTACAAGCATAGAAGAAGTGGATAAAGAAAGATTGACAAAGGAACTCCTCGAGAGTTGGAAAGTTCCAAGCGAAAAGACAAAGGCCGAGGCATGGGAAGCAATTCAAGTAAGAATTGATACTCAGCAGTTAGCGCCTAAGGCTAAAATAGTTTCGATGCGTCGTTTCGCATGGACTGCTGTCGCTGCTGCATGTGTGGCTTTGGCTGTATTTGCTATTTGGCCTAGAGAAGAATGGGTGGAATTTGCTCAAATCCAAAAAGGAAATGAGGCCATCGAACTTCCAGACGGCTCGCAGATTTGGCTTAACGCCGATTCCAAGTTAAGATACGAAAAGAACGAATGGTCTTCTATGAGGACGGTATATCTAAGTGGCGAGGCCTACTTTGAAGTCGAGAAAGGAAGTAAGTTTTCCGTTACGACATCAGAAGGTATTGTAAGTGTGTTAGGAACTAGCTTCAACGTCTATGACCGATTAAATGAATTGGAAGTAGAATGTTACACGGGTTCAGTGGGCGTTGAGGTAAGTGAAGATGAATTGGTGTTATACCCCGGGGAGGGCGCTTTAGTTGAAAGTGGTGATTTATCATCTCCTTTTGCCATCGAAACTACCGGACCAGAATGGAAGGAGGGATATTACCGATTCCGAAATGAGGATGCCACTCGAATATTTGATGAACTTGAACGACAATTTGGTTGTACAATAGAAGTTCCAACTGGCTTGGATAAGAGATCAACCTGTGAGTTTGATTGCCTCAATTTGAATCAAGCGCTCACTATAGTTTGCTTGTCGATGGATCTCGGTTTTGAAATTGGGAAGAATTTGAAGGTGTCAATATGGGAAACCAAAGAAATGGCACAACCCTAAATTAATGTTAATAGATTCTCTTCATTAAAAAATTTGCCATTAGTTTGTGTTCGTTCTTTTGAAGAGAGGTAGGGTAAATACTTTACCATTTGTATAAAGAAAGTAATTTACCACTTAAGGCCGACCGATCTGGAAGGCCTGGTATATAGTATAGTTAGTTTTAGTTAAGGTTTAGAAAGGCTCTTGGAAACGTTCAAGAGCCTTTTAATTTCTGGTATTTTTTCTAAACTATAACAATCACGATATCTCGAACGATTTTATTGAGGTGATTTTACTCTTAAGTTTAGATCTCTTATTTCTAATTATTTGCTCATACAAAACATTCTTACACGACGTTTTTTGACTTAATTTTGGCGAGTATGCGGAAAGAGATTGAGCAGATTCGAATTTCAGATTATTCATTTGATCTACCAGATGAAAAAATAGCTTACAAGCCTGCGCTTGAGCGTAACGAATCAAAATTACTGGTCTATAAAGAGAGTGCTATCTCGGATAGAAAATTTGATGAACTTGGATCCTGCTTGTCGGAAGGGGATATGTTGGTATACAACAATACACATGTCATACATGCTCGAATTAAATTTGAGCGCAGCACTGGAGCTCGCATCGAAATTTTTTGTCTTGACCCACACTCTCCGCATACTCATGAAGAATCTTTGGCGTCGAAAACGAGTGTCGTTTGGAAATGCTATGTCGGTAATGCTAAGAGATGGAAGGGGGATATTCTTGATGAAGAAGGAAAACGTTGTGGCTTAAAAGCTGAGTTGGTTGGTAGAGAAGCTGATGTTTTTCTGGTCAAATTTTTCTGGGATGATACCGACAAATCTTTTGCTGAAGTTTTGGCTAAGGTCGGGGCATTGCCATTGCCGCCATATATCAAGCGTGAAGCCGACGATGAAGACGAAGATCGGTATCAAACAGTTTATGCCAAAGACTCAGGCTCTGTCGCGGCTCCAACTGCAGGATTGCACTTCACGAAGGATGTGATGGCTTCTTTAGAGCGGATGGGAGTCAGCAACGCATATCTGACGTTACACGTCGGAGCAGGTACTTTCAAGCCCGTGAGCAGCGAAATAGTTGGAGAGCATGCCATGCACGGTGAAGTGTTTAATGTGAATAGATCCTTTATTGAATCGCTGTTGGTGAGAAGGGGACGTTTAATTCCAGTTGGAACTACGTCAATGCGCGCGTTGGAGAGTCTTTATTGGATCGGATTGAGTATTAGTGAGATGACCCCTGAGTGCATCGAGATAGGCCAGTGGACACCTTATGGTTCACAAGAGGCTAAGATGACCTGGCAGGACTCTATGAAGTCTGTCCTAGGGTTCATGGATATTCATGGTTTGGACGAGATACGAGCTACTACTTCGATATTGATTGCACCTGGATATAAGGTGAGAATGATTGATGGGCTTATTACGAACTTCCATATGCCTAAGAGCACGCTCCTTTTGCTTGTCTCCGCATTGGTAGGTGAATCTTGGCGATCAATCTATAGACATGCACTAGACAATGATTATCGCTTCTTGAGTTATGGCGATAGTTCATTGTTAATCGCCGAAAAATAGGGCGCAAAAAAAGCCGTTTCGAATTTCTTCAAAACGGCTTCTTAATATTTTCTTTTGACTATTGATTCACGAAGCGATTGTCTTCTACTTTGCAAGATCTCTTGATCGCACCATAAAATCCTGTTGTCAAACCAGTAGATCTAGCTTGAACAGATTTGATGACGCCGTCTTGTTCGTCAATGTAGTTGTCTTTTTCTTCAGCATTAGTTATGTCTTCGACTCCGCTAATTACGTATACACCGCTCGCTCCTGAGATTGGCTCAGTTACGTGATTAACAGGAACTCCAAATGCAAAACCAAGTACATCAGTTTCCTTGTCTTTACCAGCTCCAGGAATAGTTGTACGAACCATAGAGATTTTATTAGCCTTTCCTACTTTCGATCCAATCTTTGCGGCTGCGTTAGCAAGATTCTCTACTGTGCCGAATTGCTCTTTTAGGTAAATTGCTTTCTTTTCTTTAAGAACCTCTATCTCCATCTCATCTTTGATGTTTTCAAAAGGAGGTACACCAGCTATTCGAGCTTCAACTAAAACGGCTACAATATATTTGTCACCCAATTGAATTGGGAATGATACTTCATCCTTCTCAGCTGCATAAGTCCAGTTAACGACTTCGCTTGCATCACGGAGTGCACCAACACTAATTGCCGAAGGGGCAATGTTGACTCCAGGAACAACTGCATAACCCATTGTGTCAGCAGCATTTTCAAACGACTCCAAATCACTGTGCATGATTGCAAACTCATTCGCTGTGTTATAACCAGAGCTGATTGTCGCAGCTGAAGCACGAATTGGGCGATCTATCGCAGCCAAATTTGTTACTTGTTTGAAATCTTTCTGGCCAAGAATTTCAATTACGTGAATTCCATACTGAGTGACAGCAGAAGTAAGATCTCCTACGTCTCCTTTGAAACAGGCATCTTCAAATGGCTTAACCATTCGACCTCTTCCAAAATACTCATAAAGGCCACCTTTTTCTACAGAACCAGGATCCTCTGAGTGCTTGGCTACAAGCTCTTCGAAAGTTGATGATCCTGACTTGATAACTGCCAACAAGCTATCTCCACGCTCTTGCAGAGTAAAGGCATTTTCTTCAGGACGTGTCTTCAAAAGAATGTGACGTACTTCTGCTGAATCAGGCAAGTTCATTCTATCAAGAACTTTTACAACACGCACAAATTTGTTGTCTTCGTAAGGACCAATAAGACTGCCGATGCTATCACCAATAATGTTCGAGTTTTCAACTCCAGAAAAGTCTCCATCCTTGTAGTCAAATCTGAAGAACTGACCAGTATTTCCGTTAAGCACGCAAAATGCACTGTCGTTATCAGTCTCAGACCATTTGGTCTTCAATTTCGTAACCTCTGTGTTAATTGCTGCTATATCCTCAGGAGTTGCATCAATTTTGAATTCTACATACTTGATATCGCGCTGAGTCCTTTGCTCATAAGCTACATCATTCTTGTGGTCTCTGTAGTAAGAACGAATGTCTCCTTCGTTAACAGAAACTAGAGAATCTGGAACGCTTTCATAAGATGCGAAAACGTAGTCAAAAGTTCGTGTGTCAGACTTGTACTTGAAGTCATACTTGCCTTCGAGACTGTTGGCATACATTCCTCTTTTTACAAGGACGTCCCATTTTTCCTTCTTTCTTTTAGAAATAATGGCTTGCTGATATCCCTTGAAACGACGAGGGTCACTTTCTTCCCACTCTTCAAATTGCAACTTCCATTGCTCTTTAACGGCAGGTTCAGAACCTCTTCCGTAAAAAGTGCTAGTTACAAAAGCTGAAAGGTTCTCACCATAAGTGATTTCTTCGAACTCCTCGGGAGTAACGTAAATTCCAGTCTCTTCAAAACGTGGGTCAAGCAAGTTTTTTTGCAAAATCTCACTCCAAACTTCGTTCTCCAAAGATTCCTTTGTTTGGTAGTCCAATAACTCATCACGTTCGCGAACTGCGTTGCTGTAGTCTTGGTATGAAATTGATGCACCTCCTGCATTTCCAATAGTTTTGTTGGCGCCAGCGCCAAACATTGCCATTACTGCATCATATGGAACTAGAAATGCCAACATACCAATGCCGATGAATAGTATCAGGAGTCCTCGTTGGTTCCTGATTTTTTCAATGGTCGCCATAAATTTTTTCTTTAAATTTTTAAGGCTGCGAATATACGATTTGCCATCGATTTATGAAACATCTTTATTAAGAGAGGCTCAGTTGAAGCTCTTCGACCCGTGTTTCGCTTACCTGCGTTATGCGTATCGTATACGGGCCAACATTAAAAATGGTTCCCTCAGAAGGGATTTCTTCGCAATAATGGATCACCAAGCCACCTAATGTGTCAAATTGGTCCATGTCAGGAAGCTCGAATTTGTATTTGTCAACGAGGTAGTCTATTTCGAGTCTGGCTGAAAGTAAATATTTGTCAGCTCCGATTTCAATTTCTGTTAAATCCTCTTTATCGTGCTCATCTTCAATCTCTCCGAAGATTTCCTCCACAATGTCCTCCATGGTTATAATACCGGAAGTTCCGCCAAACTCATCAACCACAACCGCCATGTTCTTATTGTTCTTAGAAAGTATCTCAAGAACTTCATTTGCGGGCATTGGCTCTGGGACAATTGCTACAGGCAGCAAGATGTTTTTAATAGCCTCAGGCATTTTGAAAAGTTCGTACGAATGAACGTATCCTATAATGTTGTCGATGTTGTCTTGGTAAATAATGATTTTAGACAAACTGGTCGATACAAATAAATCGGTGAGTTTCGCGATATCGTCACCTATTTCCAATGCCACTATTTCGTTACGCGGAACCATGCATTCACGGGCTTTTACACTCGCGAAATCCAGCGCATTTTGAAAAATTTGTATCTCGTGATCGAGAGCTTCTTCAGATTCGGCGTTCTCGGTGACCTCTTTGAGGTAATGATCCAAATCTACCTTGCCAAATTCTACGGTTTCATGTTTGCCGGAGTTTGATTTGAACAAAGCGAGCAATCCTATTGAGATGAGAGTAACAACTAGTGCAGGCAGTAATAGGATAATTAGAACTGGAACTAGTGGGATAGCCAATACATACAGCCATTTATTCGGGTTGAGGCGAAACAGTGCTTTGGGAATGTATTCGGCTATAAACAATACAAATATCGTTGTGATAATTGTTTGTGCTATTAGAGTGAATACGGGAAAACTGGTGTCGCTAATATTGACGGCCCCCCAAATCAAAGAGAGAGTTATATTCCCAGCAAAGTATGAATACACGACCACAGCCATGTTGTTTCCAACAAGCATTGAGGCAATAAAATACTTAGGGTATTTGTAATAGAAAGCCAAGACATGAGCTCCCCAAAAACCCTTCTTTTTATCGAGCTCTACCATCAAGCGATTTGATGAGACGAAGGCAATTTCTATCCCTGAAAAAAGTCCAGAGAATAAAAGAGATGAAATGATGATAGAGAATGCTATTAGCAAACTCGTCCCGGAATCTGGGTCCATTTAGTCAATCGATTGATTAATATAAAACATGTTGAAATCTATGAATTATTATTTTGATCGTCGGCACTTTGCTCCAGTCGCTTTCTTAACATGCGACGCATTCCAAACCAAACAAAGGCCAATCCAGAAATTCCGAACATGATCCCGGCTGAACTATCCCACCCATTTTGGAAGTACTCATAGAATGCAACCACCAACGCACAAATGGCAACCACAAACCAAAATGGCTCCATCAATCTATTTACCTTACTTAACATCTAATGTGTCTTTTGGTTGTTCAACTATTATATCTCCCACGGGCTTCAGCAGCCGGTATGAGGTGAATGTTTCATTGCTTGTGAGCCCTTGACCGTCTAGTTGGCCCTGGCGCGAGTGAATAGAAACAAACTTGTTCGTAAACACTTTACCCGAGTCTTGGAGCCATGTTAGTTCCTCTGTGAACAAGGTGTCTCCTTCGTTGTTATTCAGTACCACATCATACTGGGCTACCATCCGCTTATTTTCTTCATCGAAAACGCCTTCGTTGGCTCTAATCTCTGCTTGGACTTGCTCAAGGCTATCGTAAATATACATGGTAAAGCCATTTAGCACATGTATATATGGGTCTTCACCCGTATAACGGTCCATCTGGCCAGCTTCCAATCTATTCTTGATCATGCCATTTTCAGTATAATTAAATACAGCATCTATGGATGTTTGCGCAGGTAACTTGCTAGCCTCGGTCAAAGCTTCGATCTCCTTGATTTCATTTTGGCAAGAAAAAAAGAATCCGGTGACCAAGAAGATCACCGGAATACTCAATACTTTATGTTGTTTGGAACTCACTATTTTCTTTCTCGAATGGAAGTGGTTTCGCCCCAGCAGGCAACCTCGAATGCTTGTCCTTCTTTCAAAGTTCGTTGGAACAAATCGGTTCGGGTAGGGTATTGTCCTGCACAAGTCGATATTTTCTTAGAAATCTTACTCGAAAGTGATGGGTCCAAACTTTTGGCTTTTGCGTATTTGTCAACTGCCAACCAATAAACCGATCTCCCTCCTAGTCCATCTGCGTCGCACGTGCTAGCGCTTCCGGCAACGGCATCTCCCTGAAGCATCCATGCTTCACCACTGTTTGGGTTTATTGTCAAAACATCTTTAGCGTACTTTATTGCCTTTCTTGACATGCCAAGAGCTGACGCTGCCTGTCCTGCTTTTAGCAAATAGTTTTCACGATCTACACAATCAGGGCACAGTTCTATTGCAGTTTCGAGATACTCTAGTCCTGTTCGAAGATCACTCTTTCTCATATAGCCTATACCTAAGGCATAGTTACAGTCTGAAGATGATTCAGCTTCACATACTTTCTGGGCTACGTTCAAATAGAACTCAGAATCTGTGCAATCCTTCTTGTTCATCAACTTCAACACTTTCTTGTACATTTCAACGTCCTCTGGAGCCTCTTCAATCTTAGCTTGAAGAATAGGCATCATGGTCTCACAGTCAGCTACTAAAACAAAAATCTCATCGATGTTGCTCTTTGCTTTTTCAAAGCCAATTTTCTTTCGATCTGTGCTGGCGTTTGCAATGCCGTAGTCGCAATAATCTTGCAAAACCAAATACTCTAAAAGAAGTCTTTCTTTAAAACTAGCCTTTGCTTCTCCTTCTGAGCGCGTCATTTTTTTATGAATGAGCAAGTAGTAGTTCGAAAGATAGTTTGAACGAGAATTCTCCTGCATACAACCAACGGCTGTTTCTAACCAAACAAAAGCCGTATCAACTTGGTCCTTTCGATACTTCAGCAAACTCAAGGCTTTCATTCCAGTAATGTTGCAATGCCCAGCAGGAGTCTTTTCTAAGCCCGGGTATGCAGCGATTCTTTCATCAAATACCAACAACAACGAATCTACCAAAACCTCTTTTCGAGGTGTGCCTTCCGCCAATTTTATTTCCTTTCCAATGAATTTGATTCCATCAGAATAAATTCTTTCAGTTACATCATCAGGACATGCAGTTCGGGCCTTTTGCCAGAATTGATAAGCATCGTGCCATTGCTCTTGGTCACGATAAGTGCGGTACAAGCTAAGGGCCTCTTTACATAAAAGCTGTTCTTCTTCGGTCGCTCCATAATTCTGAGCGTCAACTGTTCCAACGCTTAGAAGTGCGGTAATAAATAAAAGAATTCGAAATTTCATTTTTTTTGATTTCTAGTTAATCGTATTGCCTTTTGACAAACCAGTTGTTGAATAAATGAGGACTTAAGCTAAGGCCAACGTACACATTCACAAATTGTTCATGAATCAAACTTCCATCTGTCGTTCCTTTCTGACCAAATTCCGTGCCGAAAATAATTCGACTCGCAGATTGCGATTTCCTTAAAGGGATTGTAAGACCTGCTGAAATAGCCGTCTCAGTTATTTGATTGCTGTTGATCTTTAGATAAGTGTCTGAATATCTGAGTCCTAGGCGATAATTGATAGACTGGATAAAATTCGGAGCTTTAGAAGGAGACAAAGGTGTAAACTCGAAGCCCACATGGAACGATTGTGCTTTTGCAAGGACTGCGGTTTCAATAATTGGTGAATCTTCCGAACTAAACTGACTCCAATCTTGCGTCTTATAGTCGAATTGGAATTCCATTGTGCGACCCTTTCTAGTTTGATGGCGCAGACCGAAACCTGCAGTAATCTTTTGAGGAATTGAAATGGATCCTTGAGACGCATCAAAATCGGCAATTGTATCGACAACCAGCTCAAAATCACTAACGAAAGTAATGGTTTCAGTGAGCTCATTGAATTTCGTATTGAGGTCATTGCCCAAACTATAGGTTACTCCTACGAATAGATCTGTTTTCTTGATTCGTTCTCTAGACGAATTGTATGTGTTCTTCAAATTGAACTGACCCAATACTCCAAAATTGAAGTCGACGTCAGAAACAGATGTCTTAGCTGAAATGCGAGTATGCAAGTATGAAGCATCTTCGTATACAACTCTTCGCGTTTGTTGCAATGATCCGAAATAGTAATTGAGATTTGCTCCTACTGAAATCATATTGGCCGATTCCAAAGAGTCAGGGGCAAAGGTTTTGTCTAAAAATCCTTTTGGGGTATTGAGAATGAAAATTCTACCGAAACCTAAGTATGCTCGATTCACACCTCCTGAGCCGTCATAGCTATAGGTGATGTCTCCAATATCTTCAGATTGTTGCGTATCTGTAATGCTGTAACCCGAGGTTGAGAAAGGAGCCAGGCCAAGGGCAAATCCAGTCTTCCCGCCTTGTCTTTTAAAGTTTAGTCCTACATGATTGATTGACGTGAGAGAAATTTTTTCAGTTTGACTAGTCGTACTTAGAGTTAAGAATTCTCCCTTTCCACCAACGTGCATGCCAGACTTCAACATAAAAGCATAAGAAGCCGGGTTTTGGTAATTGATTCCCGAGAAGTTTGCCAAAGAAGATGCAACTCCTCCCATACCGATTTGAGTTGCTGTTCCTTCTTGCACTAGAGTTCCAATAGCGAACCTAGAATATGGTGAAAGGCTGGATACTTGAGCGCTGAGCGCAAATGATCCGAAGACGAAAAAAGCAAGCAACAAAGACTTACTTGATATTATGGAGTAAAATTTCATTTAATCCTAACAAGGTTAAATTTGGGGATGCAAAAGTGAGACTTTTAAGTGCGTTCTCAAAATATTGATAATCACCACCTGTAAGTAATACAGAAAGCTGACCAACTTCTTCTGAATATCGGGCTATCATCCCTTCAATTTCCGATAGTACCCCCCAAAAGACGCCACTTTGAAGGCTTAATTTGGTTGAATCCCCAATTAGTTGAGGTTTTTGTGCAAGGTCTATTAACGGCAATCGAGCTGTTAAATTGTTCATTCCTTTAAATCGAATCCCTACTCCAGGTGATATAGATCCACCCAAATAGTGATTCTCAGATGTTAGTATATCATACGTGATACAGGTTCCAATATCTACAACGAGTATAGCACCATGCTTTACTACAGACCTGGCTCCACAAACATTGCTTATTCTATCAAGTCCAAGAGTTTCGGGTGTGGTATAGTACAATTCTAAAGGGAGTTGCAGGTCAATTGATGCAATTTTTCCTTTTAGCTGTGCAGTTAATTCTAGGAGTTCATTGTCCCATTTGCCGGAGGCTGAATAAATAGGAATTCCTTTAATATGACTTTGAACCAATGTGGCATCCACCTCATCATTGCTTAGCACCTTTACTGAAATGAGCTTGTTGTCTTGAAACTGTCCAATTTTGAGTGCAGTATTTCCGGCATCTAATACTGTAGTCCAATTATTCTCCATTTGACCAGTTTAAAGTCGAGATAAGATGGTCAACATCCTCGCGCAGAAAAGCTAAAGCAGGAGCTAAAGAATCGGGATTGGGATGTACATTGAAGTAAAGTGATCCTCGAAAGAAATGATTCAACGAATCTGTCGCATAAAATTGCAGTGAGGTGGCCACTGATCCTTCCAGGTCATAAACCAAACCACTCACAGCATGATTCGGATAATTGAAGGGTGTGCGCTTGATTGAATTCGCTTTTGATTCATGTTTAAAAGCAAATGCATAGGATTCATTCAAGTATGTCTCGAGATTATTATCTACTCCTAGATAAGTACAATGCAGTTTAGCATCGAACCGCGGATACGAAATGTTCAACCAACAGGTATCGGTTTGATGACCTGGGATGATTTCAACTCTGCTGTATTTAGGGATTTCGAAAGAAAGAGGGCAATCGGCTTCGTAGGTAGTGTAGGATTTTTCGGGAGTCTCTATTCGGAAATACCCCCTTGGCTTGGGTTGATAATTGTCCGAACAACTAGCTAGCAGACAAACAAACGAAACCAATATACTAATCTGTTTTATCATCGGATTTGATCGTTAATTTGAGTCGTTTGATGCGCCTTTTGTCGGCTGCTTCTACGGTAAACGTCAAACCATTGAAATAAATTTCCTCCCCTTTGACTGGGATTTTTCCGGATTGTTCAATCACGAAACCAGCAAGTGTGTCCGATTCGCCCTTGAGCGCCTCGAAAGGACTGCCATCAATTTCTAAAATTCTGTATGCATCCACCAGTGGGGTTTTGCCTTCAAAAATGTAGGTAGTCTCGTCAAGTCTGCTGTATTGAAGATCATCGTCATCAAACTCATCACTAATATCTCCGACTATTTCTTCAATAATATCTTCTAAAGTCACTAAACCTGAAGTCCCTCCATACTCGTCGACTACAATTGCAAGGTGGATTTTGCGTTCTTGAAATTCCTTCAAGAGATCGTCAATTTTTTTGTTTTCAGTAACAATAAATGCACTGCGCACCAATTCCTGCCATCCAAATTCTTCTGAATGAAGATGAGGCAATAGATCCTTTGTATAAAGGATTCCGATAATCTCGTCAAGTGAATTGTGGTAAACGGGAAGTCTAGAATATCCAGCTCTTTTAATGTGAGATAGAAGCTCTTGAAATGTAGTTTCCTGCGAAAAAGCAATCATATCTACACGGCTTGTCATAATCTGCTTGGCATCTTTTGAACCAAAATTCACAATCCCCTCTAATATTTTTTGCTCTTCGTCTGTTCGATGGTCATCGTTTGTCAATTCCAAAGCATGGCCTAGTTCGTCCACTGAGATGTTTATCCCGTTACTTTGTGAGGTGCTACCTTCTAAAAACTTGGACGAGCGGATCAATATTTTCCCAAGCGGATTGACCAGTTTCTTTATACCAGCCAATGGAAGAGCTGTGAATTTTGACAGCTGCACATTGTGTGAGGTGGCGTAAACTTTTGGAATGACTTCGCCGAAAAGAACAATGAGAAATGTGATAACGCCAATGTTCCAAATAAGTTCCTCCATTTGGGTCATGCCAATTGGTAGCACTTGGTCGGCCACCAGCGTAGAAATCAGAACTATCGCGATATTGATAAAATTGTTGGCAATGAGAATGGTTGCCAAGAGACTTTTTGAGCCTTGTTCAAGATCGGGTTCTTCCAAAAGTTGAACTACGCGCTGACTATTTCTGTCTGTGCTTTCACCCAGATCTTTTCTTTGAGCTGGGGTTAGTGAGAAAAATGCAATTTCTGATCCTGAGATTAGTCCGCTAAAACCCAGCAAAACAATCATGAGAATTATCTGCATGATTAGTGTTGAATCCCAATTAATGGATTGAAGTAAAACAAGACTTAAACAATAACTATCGGGGTCCAAGGTCGATCAATTGGTGAATATTCCTTTGCTTAAAAAGGTAGATCATCACTTGATGCATCTCCTCCAGAAGCTCCTTGCGCAGGTGTTGATGATTCTGCCGTGCGATTTCCGCCGCTGCCTTCGGTCTTACCACCTAAAAGGGTTAAATCGTCTGCCACTACTTCTGTGATATATCGAGTAACTCCGTCTTTTTCGTAAGATCTGTAGCGCAATTTTCCTTCGATATAGACACGATCTCCTTTCTTTAGATAGGATTCGACAATCTTAATGAGTCCCGCTTTTCTAACGGTTACCGAGTGCCAATCAGTAGGCAAAGTAACCTTCTCGTTTGTTTCGCGATTGCGGTACGATTCAGTCGTTGCCAAGGGGAAACTGATAACCGCTCCACCACTTTCAAAAGTTTTGAGTTCTGGATCTCTACCTAAGTTGCCGAGTAATATTACCTTGTTAACGCTTCCTGCCATGGTTTTAATTTGAACTTACAAATATATGCTTTCGCCAACCAATTTAGCCATAATTAGTTAGCTTGATTATAAGAGTGCTTATAAGTTTGCCAAAACTTGTCTATCAGCCGAGGCATAGGAAGTTTTTCAAAATCATCTAGTAAGTACATCTTTGTGTCCGCATCATGAAAGGAGATGTTCATGTCTAGGTTGACCTCCCAGAAATCTGCGGTGATTGAGCGATGTGACAAGAGGTGCTTGAATTGGTTGAGGTGTTTTACAACGGGCTCTATGTTCAGTGTATTTTCAAGGAACTGTCCAATAGATTCTATCGATGGGTGAGTTCCAGATTTAGATTCGATTGAAGGGAAGTCATATAAGTTTTTCCAAATGGCGTCTCCTGTTCTTTTATGGGCTGCAATCCTATTGTTGGTTCTAAAAACGATGAAATCTATATGGATGGAAATGACCTTGGTTTTAGCTGATTTTAAAGGAAGAATATTCGTCTGACCTTTAATGTTGGCGTAACATTCCTGAGCCATTGGGCAAGTTGAGCACAAGGGTTTTTTTGGAGTGCATTGTGTAGCGCCAAAGTCCATCATTGCCTGGTTGTGATCGCCGGGATTCTCTTCGTCTAGAACCTCTGAGGCTAAGCTAAGAATTTGCCTTTTGCCTTCGGGAGAGTCCACGGGATCAGTAACTCCAAAAAATCTTGAAATGACTCTATTGACATTGCCGTCTACTGCTGCCACGGGCTCATTGAAAGCTATTGAGGCAATGGCAGCCGAAGTATAGGGTCCTACGCCTTTGAGTTCAAGGAGTTTTGCTCTACTATCTGGGAATTTGTCCTTGCTAGAATGAATTATTTTAGCACTAGCATGCAAATTTCTGGCGCGACTATAATATCCTAGACCCTGCCAAAGTTTCAAAACATGCTCTTCTGAAGCCTGCGCAAGATCTTTTACGGTGGGAAAATTCTCAACGAATTTGTGAAAATAATCGGTACCTTGATCGACTCTAGTTTGTTGCAGGATAATCTCGGAAAGCCATATTTGATAGGGGTCTTTGGAGGTTCGCCAAGGGAGATTTCGCTTGTTGATTAAGTACCAGGAAGATAGAATTGACGTGAAGTTCATTTGGGGTAAGGGCTTGGCTTCGAAAGTATTGAATAAGATTTTTACAAATTCAGCTTCCACGGTGAAGTAATTAAGCTATCTTTGCAGCCCCAAAATTGGGGAATTGTTTACTAACTTTAAAAAGCATTCAGAGAATGACTAAGGCGGATATCGTGTCGGAGATTGCAGACAAGACTGGGATTGAGAAGGTAGATGTGCAAACCACAGTTGAGGCATTCATGACTTCAATTAAAGGATCTTTGGAGGATGGACAGAATGTGTATCTACGTGGATTTGGAAGTTTCGTGGTTAAAAAGCGAGCAAAGAAGACTGGACGTAACATTCTGAAGAATACTACAATCATTATACCTGAGCATCACATTCCATCATTCAAGCCAGCAAAGACTTTTGTTGATCGAGTGAAGACTAAAGTGAAAATCAAGTAATGACGAATTCCCGAACAGTTCTAGTGCTTTTACTAGCAGGTGCTGTGGGGTTGGGAGTGCTGTTTTATGTCCTCCCAAGACAATCCTCTACTGACCTAGAAAAGGTAAGTGAGGCAAGTAGCTTTGAACTAACGGATGTAGATCGCGCTGCAGAAAAAGTAGCGAACGGGTCGAATCCGATGGAAGGAGTGAAAGAATTGTTGGCCATGGTTGAAAAAGACTCAACCAATGTAGAGGCCCAGTTATATTTGGCGAGATTTGCGGTGCAATCGGGTCAATATGACAAAGCTCTTGCGAGGTATCAAACAATAACGAGAGTTGCACCAGAGTCTATTGACGGATGGTGGGAGCTTGCTTCGTTGTATTTTGAGACTGGAAAGAGTGCCGAAGCTGAGCCACTATTCGGAAAAGTGCTAGAGTTAGACCCTGAGTCAACCAATGCTTTGTTTTTTCAAGGTAAATGTGTTGAGTTAAACGGAGACACTGCTCGAGCATTAGAGCTGTACGAAGCTTTTTTACCATATGCCCCTGATTCAGCGGTGCAGATTGGTGTCGAGCGGATAATTAATGAATTGAAGACGAAATAAATCACAATACTATGCCAAGCGGTAAGAAAAGAAAAAGACATAAGATGTCGACGCACAAGCGCAAGAAGCGACTTAGAAAGAACCGACATAAGAAGAAGAAGTAATTCTATCAGCTCCTCCACGATTGCCCTACTCTTCTGTTTACCTACTTCAAGTAGGTTTGAGCAATTATGGTTTTCACCACGGTCCTTTTGGGCCTTAAAATATTCAGTGTGAATATAGAGCTGGTAATTAATTCAACTTCACGGGGAGTCGCTTTGGCTCTCCTACATGATAAGAAGCTCGTTGAGCTTCATTATGAGCAAGGGAATCAACAATTTGCTGTTGGGGATATCTATCTGGGGAAGGTACGTAAAGTCATCCCGAGCCTCAATGCGGCGTTTGTTGATGTGGGATACGAGAAGGATGCATTTTTACATTATCTCGACCTAGGTCCACAGTTTTCGTCGCTTAGTCTGTTCACTAAACGCACGTTGAGAAAGTCTCAAAAAGCCTCTGAGCTTGGGACCTTCAAGACGCTGCCCGATATTGACAAAGCGGGGAAGATAAAAGATGTAATCTCAAGTAGCCAACAAATTCTTGTTCAGGTAGCGAAGGAGCCCATCTCCCAAAAAGGTCCAAGACTCACTTCTGAGGTGACGATACCGGGCAGGTACATTGTACTTGTTCCGTTCTCGAACAAAATCAGTATGTCGCAACGTATTACGAGCGAAGATGAAAGGGCGCGTCTGAAAAGGTTGATGCAAAGCATTAGGCCGAAGAATTTCGGAATAATTGTACGCACGGTTGCGGAAGATAAGAAGGTAGCGGAGCTTGATGCCGACTTGAGAGACCTTCTTGAGCGCTGGGAGAAGATGTTTCAGAATCTAGCGAATGCTGCTCCTCCAAAGAGAGTTTTAGGCGAATTAAACAAGACATCTACGGTTCTGCGTGATGTACTTGCTCCAAATTTCTCCGCAATTCATGTCAATGATGACAAGTTGGGATTGGAGATTCGTAATTATCTCAAAAACATTGCGCCTGAAAAGGAGTCAATTCTCAAAGTCCATAAGACCAAGGATCTTTTTGATACTATGTCTGTGCACCGTCAAATCAAAGCGGCCTTCGGAAAGCAGGTTAACTTGAAAAGTGGTGCTTACTTAATCGTTGAGCAGACCGAAGCTATGCACGTCGTTGATGTGAACAGTGGAAATCGAAAAGGCGGTGTTAAGGATCAAGAAGAGAATGCATTGCAAACGAACCTAGAGTGTGCGACAGAAATAGCACGTATTCTGAAGCTTCGTGATATGGGAGGTATTATTTGTGTGGATTTTATCGACATGCAGAGCAAAACCAACCAGAAGAGGTTGCATGAAGCCATGAAGTCGGCCATGGATACTGACAAGGCAAAGCACAATATTTTAGCACCAAGTAGATTTGGAGTAGTCGAAATCACAAGACAACGTGTTAGACCTGTCGCCGACGTTAAGGGATCTGAGAAATGCCCGTCGTGTGATGGAAAAGGTGTCGTTCAGGCTCCTGTTTTGTTCACTGATGAGATCAAGAACGCAATCAACTATACGAGAGAACAAGGCAACAAGAGCGTGACGCTTATTGTACATCCTATGGTTGAGGCTTACTTGACTATACCAACTGGGTTTATGAAGACCAGAATCAAAGACTGGCGCAAAGATTTCGGGATGAAGATAAGTCTTGAGGCAAGCTCTGAATCAGAGTTTCTAGAGTTTCACGTATACGACGGCAAGGGAGAAGAAATCGCCCTTTAATCATTTGTATTTAAGTCTAGAAGGATTTGCTTTTAGACTGGGTAACAGAGAAAATGCTTTGTTACCGCTTGCGATAATGCCGACAGGTTTAAATGATCGGATGCCGTAGCGGCGTCTATCAAACTGCCATCTTTGAACTTTATCATTATCGCTGATGCGGCTGTGCTGTATGCGCGATTATCGATGGATTGTGAGATTACAAAATAATCGGCCTCGGCCTCTGAGAATCCGTATCGGCTCATTATTTCTTTCCTACATTGATCAACTTCTTCTGAAGAAAAGGGCTCCTTTCGTAATTGAATTTTGAATAAATCTCGACTTAAAAGTTTTGTACAAAGTATCGAAAGGACAGGGTCTTCATGATCTTGCCATACTTTGATTGCCCCGAGTATATCATAATCATCCAGTTGTGCATATCTGTCCAGTACACCAGGGGTTCCTATAAAATCCTCCTTTCCATAGTCGTTATGTAAAAACTCCTGCAAAGATGGAGTGGCAAACAATATTGTTCCTGATGACGAGAGCTGTTTGGCCCGTTTAAGTATGTTCATAAGCATGTGCTCTGCACTAAGCACTGTCTTATGCAGATAGACTTGCCAATACATAAGACGTCTGGCAACGATAAATTTCTCTATTGAGTAGATGCCTTTTTCCTCAACAACCAACTTGTCGCCTTCCACGTTGAGCATTTTGATGATTCGTTCGCTGCTGATTTGTCCTTCTGCAACTCCTGAATAAAAACTGTCGCGGCGCAAATAGTCTAAACGGTCCATGTCTAGCTGAGAAGAAACCAATTCGTGAAGAAATTTCTTGGGATAGTGGTCATTGAAAATTTCAATTGCGGTATCCAAAGATCCATTGAATTCTTCGTTCAGACGATTCATCATGAAGGTTGAAATGTCTTCATGGTTCACGTCAGCAACTATGCTATGTTCAAGTGCATGACTGAATGGACCATGGCCTATATCGTGCAGTAAAATTGCAATCGTCACTCCCAATGCCTCATCTTCGGTGATTTCATGTCCTTTTTGGCGAATTTCGTCTACCGCACTTTGCATGAGGTGCATGGCGCCGAGTGCATGATGGAAGCGATTGTGTAAGGCTCCAGGGTATACTAAATGCGATAGGCCAAGCTGCGAAATTCTTCGAAGTCTCTGAAACCAAGGATGGTCAATTAGATCTAAAATGATCTCGTACCTCAGTGTGATAAACCCGTATACGGGATCATTGAGGATTTTTTTCTTATTGATTTGCCGAGAGGTCAATTTTTAATGTGATTTTGCGTTTGAATTTCTCACTTAGTATTGTCGTACTTTGAACGATGCTAAAATTACGTCAATCACGTCGAAAACTGGAACTCTACACAAAATGAATGAAGTAAAGATATTATGGGCCGATGATGAAATTGATCTACTCCGCCCCCATGTGCTATTTCTGGAACAAAAGGGATACCATGTGACTACCGTGAATAACGGCGGCGAAGCAGCTGATTTAGTGGATAGTGAATTCTTCGATATCGTTTTTCTCGATGAAAATATGCCTGGATTGTCAGGCCTGGAAACTCTGCAAAGAATCAAGAAAATTGATCATACGGTGCCTGTGGTTATGATCACGAAGAGCGAAGAAGAGTCGATAATGGAGGAGGCGATTGGTTCAAAAATTGCCGATTATTTGATAAAACCCGTCAATCCTAACCAAATTCTGATGTCTTTGAAAAAGAGTTTGGACGCAAAGCGCATCCGTTCTGAAAAGACCACCTCTGGATACCAGCAGCAATTTCGTGAAATTAGCATGCAGCTAATGGATCGAATGGACTTCGGACAATGGAGTGAATTATATAAAAAACTCATCTTTTGGGGACTGGAGCTGCAGGCAAGTGATGACGAGGCGATGTCAGAAATCTATAAAACTCAGAAAGCTGAAGCTAATTTTCAGTTTGCCCGTTACATAAGCCAAAACTATTTGCATTGGTTAAATCAGCCCGAGGACGCTCCTTTAATGTCTCACCGATTGTTTCCAGATAGGATTATTCCATTCATGAAGAATGCGGTAAAACCTGTATTGGTCTTAGTGATTGACAATTTGAGATATGACCAATGGAAAGTACTGCAGCCAAGAATTTCAGAGTATTATCGAGTCGAAACAGAAGAAGTGTTTTGCAGCATCTTGCCAACAGCAACTCACTATGCGCGTAATGCGATTTTTGCCGGTATGTTGCCTTCTGAGATATCAAAAAAATTCCCACGTTTGTGGAAAGACGAGGAAGATGAAGGGGGTAAGAATATGCATGAAGCCGATTTTCTGGAGGATCAGCTAAGGCGACTAAGGCAAGATGGTAAATGGAGCTACAATAAGATTACCAATTTGAATGCTGGTAAGAAATTGGCTGAAAACTACCATGAGCTATCGAATAATAAACTCAATGTGATCGTCTACAATTTTGTTGATATGCTGTCTCACGCAAGGACAGATATGGAGGTGATCAAAGAGCTGGCCGACGATGATGCTGCGTATCGATCACTCACACAATCTTGGTTTGATCATTCTCCTTTGCTCGACATCTTGAAACAAGCTAGTGAAAGTGGACATGAATTGGTCATTACCACAGATCACGGTACAATTAGGGTGGAGTCACCGGTGAAGATTGTAGGAGACCGAAATACGAATTCAAATTTGAGGTATAAAACGGGAAAAAATCTGAATTATACTGCCAAGGATGTTTTCGAGGTGAAAAACCCTGATGAGGCCTTCTTGCCGAAGTCCCATGTGAGTAGCTCATTCGTTTTTGCAATGCAGGACAGCTATTTTGTTTATCCGAATAACTACAATCATTTTGTCAATTTTTATCGAAATACATTCCAACATGGCGGTGTTTCGTTGGAGGAAATGTTGATACCTTTCGTGACCTTGCAGCCAAAATAGACGTATGTCTTATTCATACATTAGTAGTGATCTTGGTGATTTAAATGGTATTGCATCGCAAATAATAGGGGCTATTCCTAAGCCTAGCGTGGTGTTGCTAAATGGCCAAATGGGTGCGGGTAAAACTACACTCATTAAGTCTCTTGCTCGAAGTTTGGGAGTGGTGGATGTCATATCCAGCCCAACCTTTTCGCTTGTCAATGAGTACCTGGATATCGCGGGGAGGACTATCTATCATTTTGATCTGTACCGACTTGAAGAATTGGAGGAAGCTTTTGATATCGGAATCGAGGAGTACCTTGATTCCGGATCCTGGTGTTTTATTGAATGGCCTGATATTATTCAGTCCTTATTGCCTGAATCATATTGGGTTGTAGATGTTATTGTAGAGGATGGGAAACGATTGATTAAATTATCTTCGCCCTCCTAATTTGTAATTTGTATTTTCGAGCATAGTCATCGGGCAAATAATTCAGCAATGGATAAAAAGAAAGAGGCAATCAAAGCATTGGCTAGAGAAGCAGCACTCCAACCGCAGGAGGAGATGCTTGCAGTTGGTCAGAAAAGCCAAAACTTGACTGTAGGTATTCCGCGCGAACAGGCATTTCAAGAGCGCAGAGTGGCACTAACGCCCGATGCTGTAGGTCTGCTAGTAGCCAATGGTCATGAGGTGCTCGTAGAGACTCTGGCAGGAAAAGATGCTAAGTTCGAAGACAACGCGTACAGTGAAGCAGGTGCTCGTATAGTTTACAGCGCTAAAGAAGTATTTGAAGCGAATATAGTTTTCAAGGTTTCACCACCTACTTTGGAAGAGGTGAAGCATATGCCCGGCAAACAAACCCTTTTCTCGGCCTTGCAATTGACTATGCAGCCTGTAGAAACACTCAAGCTCTTGATGTCGAAGCGAATTACGGCTGTAGCTTGGGATTATATTCAAGATGAAACAAATATATACCCCGTGGTTCGCGCCATGGGTGAAATTGCTGGAAATGCATCGGTTCTTATAGCCGGAGAATACCTTAGCAATATCAATGGAGGCTTGGGACTTATGTTTGGGGGTATCTCAGGCGTAAAGCCAATTGAAGTTGTCATACTCGGAGCCGGCACGGTTGGTGAGTTTGCCACACGAGCATCCCTTGGTTTAGGAGCAAGTGTTAAAGTGTTTGATGATTCGATGTACAAACTTCGAAGGATTCAAAATGATCTTGGACAGCGACTTTGGACTTCAACAATCAATCCAGTTCAGTTAGAAGCTGCCTTGAAAGAAGCCGATGTTGTTATAGGAGCTTTGCGCGCCCCGCTGGGACGAACACCGTGTGTTGTGTCTGAAGATATGGTAAGACAGATGAAGTCAGGAGCTGTTCTGGTGGATATTTCTATTGATCAAGGAGGATGTTTTGAAACTTCACGCCTTACATCTCATGATCAACCGGTGTACAAAATTCATGATGTCATCCATTATTGTGTTCCAAATATAGCGTCTAGGGTATCGAGGACAGCCTCGCATGCCTTGAGCAATATTTTCGCACCTATTCTTCTTCGAACTGGCGAAGGAGGTGGAATTGCAAGCGTAATTAAAAATGACATTGGTTTGCGCCATGGAGTGTATCTCTTCAATGGAAAATTGACCAGTGAGATCATTGGAGAAGCTTTCGACTTGCCATACAAAGACTTGAATTTATTGATTGCAGCGCTCTAGTGAGCAAACAACTATCCACCGACCATTTTCTTGATCTCATTCAGCTTCATCAGCGCTTCAATAGGAGTTAAAGTATTGATGTCCGTTGCTAATAATTCTTCTCGAATTGCTTCAAGAGCAGGGTCATCCAATTGGAAAAAGCTCAATTGCGCAGCAACATCAGGCTCCAAAGTCTTGGTTTTAGCACCCTGATCACTGCCGTGAGTTTTTTCTAAATGAAGCAATACCTCATTCGCCCGCTTGATGACTTGATTGGGCATGCCCGCCATCCGAGCAACGTGAATTCCAAAACTGTGATTGCTACCTCCAGGAGTGAGTTTTCTTAGGAAAATGACCTTTTTGCCGACCTCCTTGACGGATACGTTGAAATTCTTGATTCTACCCATCGTATGGGTCATCTCGTTTAACTCGTGGTAGTGGGTTGCAAAAAGAGTCTTGGCACGCGCAGTTGGATGTTGATGCAAGTATTCAGCGATTGCCCATGCAATAGATATTCCATCATAAGTGCTTGTTCCACGCCCAATTTCATCCAAGAGTATTAAGCTGCGATCCGATACATTGTTTAGGATACTGGCCGTCTCATTCATCTCCACCATGAAGGTGGATTCTCCGCTGGATATATTGTCAGAAGCTCCAACGCGCGTAAATATCTTATCTACTATTCCGATATCAGCCGATTTTGCCGGTACAAAACTTCCCATCTGAGCCATTAGAACAATCAGGGCTGTTTGACGGAGCAAGGCCGATTTACCACTCATGTTTGGCCCCGTGATCATTAGAATTTGTTGATTATCACAATCGAGAAAAATGTCGTTGGCAACATAGGTCTCGTCAACAGGAAGTTTTTTCTCTATGACAGGGTGTCGACCATCCTTGATATTAAGTGATTTTTCGTCATTGAGGCTTGGACGAATGTAGTTGTTCTTGATTGCAATTTTAGCGAATGAAAGCAGACAGTCAAGTCGCGCGATCACATGTGAATTTACCTGAACAGCAGCGACATGATCCATGAGACTAAAAACAAGTTGCTGAAACAAGTTAGCTTCGATCTCGCCAATTTTTTCTTCCGCACTCAGGATTTTCGACTCGTATTCCTTGAGCTCTTCCGTTATGTATCTCTCGGCCTGGGTAAGGGTTTGTTTCCTAATCCAAGATTCAGGCACTTTATCCTTGTGGACATTACGCACTTCTAGGTAGTATCCAAATACATTGTTGTAGGCAATCTTGAGAGATGATATGCCTGTAGTTTCGATTTCCCGTTGCTGAATCTCTAGCAAATAATCTTTTCCTGAAAATGCTAATTTGCGGTATTCATCTAAATCAGAATTGATTCCTGTGCGGATCACATTGCCTTTAACCACTAGAAGTGGAGGGTCATCGCTCAGCGTGCTTTCGATGTGGTCTCGAGCAGCTTCGCAGGCATTCAATTGTTCTCCTAGCAAGCGAAGATCATCGCTGTTGGAGTTCAGGCAGTAGTTCCTTATTGGAACAATACAATTCAAGGCACTCTTCAGTTGAAAAAGCTCTTTGGGATTGATTCTACCCATAGCTACTTTGCCAATAAGCCTTTCAATATCCCCAATTTGTTTCATCTCTTTCGAAAGAAGCTCAGCGTCATCTGCGTTCTTCATCAAGTATTCGACAACATTCAATCGGCTCTCGATCCGCACCTTGTCTTTCAGAGGAAGAACAATCCATCTCTTAAGCAGTCTGGCCCCCATAGGAGTGATGCTGTGGTCCAAAACGTGGTGCAAGGTCGTTGCATCTTCGTGATTGGATGAGACAAGCTCTAAGTTGCGAATAGTAAATTTATCAAGCCAAACATAATCATCTTCGATGATCCGAGATATGTTGCCAATATGGGCAAGGTCGTTGTGTTTGGTTTGGCTTAGGTAATGCAGAACTGCTCCAGCAGCAATTATTCCTAGAGACATTTCGTCAATTCCAAACCCTTTCAGTGAGGTAGTATCGAAATGTTTCAGAAGGCTATCACGACCAAAGTCTTCACTGAATACCCAATCGTCTAGCTGATAGGTGTAAAATTTGTCTCCAAAGGCCTCAGAAAATTTCTTGTTCTCGTGGCGTTGATGGAGAACCTCGTTGGGTTTGAAGCTCTGAATGAGCTTGTCGACATACTCAACCGTTCCTTCGGCCGTTAGGAATTCTCCAGTTGACACGTCTACAAAGGATATTCCAGCATGTTTTCCATGGAAGGTGACCGATGCCAAGAAATTGTTGTTGCGCGTATCAAGCACTTTTTCGTTGTATGATACTCCTGGAGTGACGAGTTCAGTTACTCCTCTCTTAACAATGGTTTTGGTTGTTTTGGGGTCTTCGAGCTGATCGCATATAGCAACGCGATTTCCTGCCCGAACAAGCTTGGGAAGGTAAGTGTCTAAAGAATGGTGCGGAAAACCCGCTAATTCAACGTAAGCGGCAACGCCATTTTTCCTTTTGGTGAGTACGATGCCCAGAATTTTGGAGGCCTTAATAGCATCCTCACCGAACAATTCGTAGAAATCACCAACACGAAAAAGGAGAAGTGCATCAGGGTATTTGGCCTTGATGCCATTGAATTGCTTCATCAAAGGCGTTTCCGCCGGTTTTTTCTTGGTAGTCAAACTCACTTTAGGAATGGGCTTAAATGAAAGCTGCCACTTCAAAAAGAAGCAGCAGCTGTTCAAAAGAAATCAAGTTGAAAAAAATCGTTTATCGCCGTGACTAAAGTATCAACTTACTTTGCTTTTTACCCTTTTTCACCTCGTGAGGTTTTCAACAATTAATGAACAAAAGGGTGCGATGTGTGGCCTAAGCTACACGAAGCTTCTTGATCGTGCTCTTGTCAAATTTTTCTTTGGCGTACGCCAATGTGATTTTCAATTCTTTCTTACCTTCCTGAGAGGGCATTTCGTACATGGCGTCGGTCATAATACCTTCGCAAATTGAACGCAATCCCCGAGCACCCAGCTTGTATTCAATGGCTCTCTCTACAATGAAGTCTAAAACTTTCTTGTCAAAAGTCAATTTGACATCATCCATTTCAAACAGTTTCATGTACTGCTTGATCAAGGCGTTTTTTGGCTCCGTTAAAATTCGTCGAAGAGTCTCGGCAGAAAGGGGTGTTAAATATGTTAACACTGGAAAACGACCAATCAACTCAGGAATAAGTCCAAATTGCTTAATATCTAGTGGGGTCACATATTTCAGTATATCCTCATCTTGAGCTAAGTCCTCACCAGAACCATAACCTATGGTAGCTGTACGCACTCGTCGCTCGATGATTCTATTTATTCCGTCAAAGGCACCACCGCATACAAAAAGAATGTTTCTAGTGTTTACTTGGATGAGCTTTTGTTCGGGATGCTTTCTTCCTCCTTGTGGCGGTACATTCACAATGCTTCCTTCGAGAAGTTTCAGCAATGCTTGCTGAACACCTTCGCCACTTACATCTCTTGTGATCGAGGCGTTGTCGCTTTTACGAGCGATTTTATCTATCTCATCAATAAAAACAATACCTCTCTCAGCAGCTGGCACATCAAAATCGGCTGCCTGTAAAAGTCTCGAAAGCACGCTTTCAACGTCCTCACCTACATATCCAGCCTCAGTTAAAATGGTGGCATCAGCAATGCAAAAAGGAACGTTCAGCATCTTGGCAATTGTCCGAGCCAGTAGAGTCTTTCCTGTACCGGTTTCACCAACAAGGATGATGTTGGACTTTTCAATCTCAATGTCATCTGCGTCAAAACTCGGATCTTGAATAAGTCGCTTGTAGTGATTGTATACAGCTACCGACAACACTTTCTTCGCATCATCTTGGCCGATTACATACTCATCCAAAAATCGCTTAATGTCGATAGGCTTTTGGAGAGTCAAATTTAGTTCTACAGGAGTATTGACCTTGTCGGCAACCTCTTCTTTGACAATGTTTCTCGCCTGATCTACACAGCTATCGCAGATGTGTCCGGTTATTCCAGCAATGAGAATATTTACTTCACTTTTCTTTCTGCCACAAAATGAGCAGCTGATTTCTCTATCCATAAGTGGATTTTAATAGCAATAAGTGCAAAAAAAAAGCAGGAAAAACTCAGTCTTTCCTGCTTTTAATATCGCTTACCGCGTGAGTTTCAAGTGCAAAGATAAGTCAATTCAAAGACTCGTCTTTCGAACTATGGGCTATTTCTTCTTTTCTAGAACTTCATCGATCATGCCATAAGCTTTTGCTTCTTCGGCTATCATCCAATAATCACGATCCGAGTCATTCCAGACATCGTCATATGTTTTACCACTATGGTCGGCAATGATGGTGTAAAGTTCCTTTTTCAACTTCTGAATTTCACGCGCTGTGATCTCAATATCAGAGGCTTGTCCACGAGCTCCGCCCATTGGTTGGTGAATCATTACTCGTGAGTGCTTGAGTGCAGTGCGTTTGCCAGCGGCTCCAGCACATAAAAGAACAGCTCCCATTGAAGCAGCCATTCCCGTGCATATTGTAGCAACATCTGGATTGATATATTGCATCGTGTCATAAATTCCTAGACCAGCATATACACTTCCTCCTGGAGAGTTGATATAAACTTGGATATCTTTCTTCGCGTCAGCTGATTCAAGAAACAGCATTTGGGCTTGAATGATATTCGCAATGTAATCGTCGATTCCAGTACCAAGGAAAATAATACGATCCGCCATTAAGCGCGAGAATACGTCAACCTCTCGGAATGGCATGTTTCTCTCTTCAATTACGGTACGTGTCATATCCTCAGGGCCATAAGCGTGGCTCATATATGAATCAAGGGTATTGCTGCTGATGCCGTGATTGTGTACGGCGTATTTTCTAAATTCTTTTCTGGTTACCATATCAAGGGGGTATTGCGTCTTTGTTCTTTTTCAAATCTAGGAACAAATTTGAGAGATGGGATGCAAATAACGCCCTGATTGAAGGGAGTCTTTTCCTGCATCGTGTCTTCATAAGTTCACGAAATGAAACAATATTTGCGTTTATCGCTTGTCATCTCTAGCCTCACGGCCAAATGCAACACTATTTGGTATAAGCAGCTTTTACTTTTGAGCCTCAAAAGCTTCCAAACCGCACTTCATCCATTCGACATATTCATCAGAGTTAGGAGTGTAGCCGACTGGCGGGTTAAGTAACTTGCCTTCGGGCGTAATAATTGCGTACAAAGGCTGGGTGCTATTCCTGAAAGAAAGTATTTCCAAAGTAGACCATTTATCACCGATAGTCTTAATTTGCTTTACCTTTTCAGTGCCATCGTCGTAGGTGATCGTTTTGTTGAATTGCTCGGCTTCAGGAAGTGCTCTTTTGTCGTCTACATAGAGGGAAACTACTTGGAAGTCTTCGTTGAGCATTTCAAAAACACGGTCATCAACCCAGACATTCTCTTCCATTCGTCGGCAATTCACACAACCCCAGCCAGTGAAGTCAATAAATACGGGCTGACCTTTTTCTTGGGCCATAACAAGCGCTTCCTCAAGGTCATGTGCACAGTCCAAGCCTAATGGGCAATCTGAATCGTGCTCGTACCAGCTATATGAATGTGGAGGAGGAAAACCGGCCAAAAGTCCGTGAGACCAAGTCGGATTTTTCATGACACCTGGAGCCAAATAAACTCCGAAGCCGATAAAGATCAAAGCAATAGTTACTCTTGGAGCTGATAGTTTGGTGATTTTCGAATCGTGTGGGAACTTGATGTATCCAAAAAGATAGATTCCAATGAGGAAAGCGACGATGGTCCAGATAGCGAAAAATGTCTCTCGGTGAAGAGCGCCAGACTGGATAACAAGATCGGCTGTAGATAGAAATTTAAATGCAAGGGCTACTTCGGCGAAACCAAGAACAACTTTCGTTGTGTTGAGCCAGCCGCCACTTTTCGGAAGATTGTTCAACCAACTTGGGAACATTGCGAAGAGAGCAAATGGAAGTCCAAGAGCAACTCCAAATCCACTCATTCCAGCTGTAAGCGGCATGGGTCCTTGTGTAATTGTTCCTGCCAGAATAGATCCAAGAATTGGTCCTGTGCAACTGAAAGAAACGATCACCAAAGTCAAAGCCATGAAAAATGTTCCTAGCAATCCGGTAGTATTGGAAGCAGTATCGGCCTTGTTTGCCCACTTGTTCGGAAGGGTTATTTCGAAATAACCGAAAAATGAGATAGCAAATACAATGAAAATAAGGAAGAAAGCAACGTTCAACGCCACGCCGGTGCTAAACTGATTGAGTACATCGGGGTCTATTTTCCAAATATGGAAAGGCAATGAGAGGGCAAAGTAAATGGCAAAAATGAAGAAACCATAAATGATGGCTCTAGTAATACCTTGTTTCTTGTTTTTACTGCCTTTGGTAAAGAATGAGACTGTCAAAGGAATCATAGGAAAGACACATGGGGTGATCAAAGCGATCAATCCACCTCCAAATCCAAGGAAGAATATGGTCCACAGGCTCTGATCGTCTTCAGTTTTTTCTTCGCCACAATCTTGGGCAGGATTGTCGATCTCAATTGGGAGATCCCAAAATGAACCTGATTGCTCAGCATTGGTTGCCTCTAAAGCAATTTCATTGCCTAGTCCTGTAGCCAAATCGATTTCGAATTCCACCAACTCTGGAGGAAGACATCCGCTATCGTCGCAAGCCATGAAGTCTACAGATGCTTTGATTTTCGGAGTGCCACTAACCTTAATAGTCTGCGTGAACTCTGCACTACCTTCAAAGTAGGCAAGCTCCATTTTGAAATTCGGGTCATATTCAACATGTGGCTCAGGCTCGATTACGTCAGAAGTTGCAGTTGCCCCTTCTGGAAGCTCAACCACGAATACTGTTGGAAGTGGGCCTTCATTTCCTTCAAGATGCTGCGAGTATATGTGCCAAGCACCATCACATGTAGCGTTGAAGTATAGCTTGTACTCATCGTCTCCGATACTTTCTGAGCGAACTGTCCAGTGAATAGGATCTACGACGCCTTTGCCATTTGAATCGTTGTCAAACAAAGGCTCATCTAAAGTGATGACCTTTTCTTCCATGGATACAATTTTTCCATCTGCAATGCTCACGAGAACGCTTACCGGCTCGGGAAAAATGCATTTGGAGTCATCACAAGCCATAAATGTGAGCGCGCACTCCAATATACTAGTTGAGCCAGCTGCTATAGAAATGTTCTGTGCGAATATTGCAGAGTTCTCGTAGAACTTCAAATCCATGTCAAAATTCGGATCGTATTCCGTGAGTGGCGTGGACTTGTCCATCAGCTCCCCCTCGATCGTTACATCGTCATTCGGTAGGAAAGCAATTGAAGTGGGGATTGGCCCAAATTTTTCAGGGTCAATATCCAAGACTGATGCGTACACGTGCCAAAGCTCTTCAATGGCAGATTTGAAAATAAGTTCAGCTTTATTTTCGTCTATTTCAACTGCTTGAAAAGTCCATTTTACCGGCTCAATAACCTGCGCAAAAGTCGGGGTTATTGATAGGGTTAGGAGTGCAATAATGATAATCCTCGCTACAATTCTCAACATTTCTTTTTATCTGTTTATTCATGCAAACCTACTGTATGATAAGGCTTGCGAGTGATTGCAATCTAATTTCGATTGGAATCTTAACTATAGCTCCAGCTCGGTATTTGCCGATAGGCCAAAGTACTTTCTAGCTCGATACACCGCCAAGTAAAGGAATGGCGTGTCAAACAACGCACAAAGTAACTTAAAAAACCAACCATGAAGTATGAATTCTAATAAATTGTTAAAAGGGATTTGGCCCGCAAATAGGACTACTACAACGAGCGTAGTGTCTAATAGTTGCGACAAAGTGGTAGATGCATTGTTCCTCAGCCACAAATGTTTCCCTTTGGTGAGCTTCTTCCAGAAATGGAAAAGCCGGATATCTAGAAACTGCGCGCTCAGATATGCGATCATCGAGGCTCCAATTACTCGCCATGAATTTGAAAAGACTTGGCTATATACTTCGTCGGATATGGGTGACTCAGTGATCGCGGGGAAATTATTGGCAAGAAGTAGTATTCCAAGTACCATTATACTAGCAAAGAACCCCATGGCCACAACCAAGTTGGTCTTTTTGCGGCCGTATAGTTCGCTCAATAAATCGGTGATCAAAAACGTGATGGGATAAGGAAGTACGCCAGCGGATATAATAAATGTGTGGAAGCCGAGATCAAGCGATATAAACTTGTTGGCTATCAGGTTACACGTGATCAAGGCAGCAACAAAAAGGGCGGCAAGAAAAAGGTAAAGTTGGAGTGCTTTTGTTTTTTTCATGTCAATGGGGCAGTGACACAAAGGTAAAGTGATGTGTCGCTCAGAAAAAATTTAAATGAAAAAGCCCGAACTAGTCCGGGCCTCTTCAATTATGGTGATTATCTGGTTAAAGGAATTGAATCTTATAGATGCTGCTCAAGGGCAGGTAATTTTTGTTTTCTAGTAATATTCCATTGTCGCTGGAGGCAAGTATGCGCGTTTCCAAAACTTCAATGGCTGAGTTGTATTCATATTCAATACGAACTGGCGCGGCTTCTGTACTTTCTCGGACAAGCGCATTAAAAATTGCTGCCAATCGAGATAGTCGCTGTGTTTGTTTCATCAATACATCTTCCGTAGGGAATGACTGCAGAGGGTAAGCACTTTTGTGAGTGCCAACATTCAGTTGAGTAGAGGTCATGTGGTTTAAATCAGGTCTTTTGCTAAACGCAAAACTCCTATGAAAGGTTTCGATTTTGAACCCTAATTTTATTGTTTGATTCTAACTGATAGATAATCAGTAGTTTCGGAATTTATTTTTACTTCGTCACTTATGCGATGACCAAGTACCCATATGAGTCGGTCTTTCGAAAGCATAACCAAAACTTGGTCTTTCGAAGCTGAGCTAACCTTGGCTTGCGTGAGGAAATCACTAATTTTTTGCTCCTGTTTCATGCCTAGCGGTATAAACCTATCTCCTGGTATCCATGTGCGCATGGTCAAAGGGAATTCAATATACCGTAGATCGAATAATTCCAACTTCTTACTTGGATCAATTGCTGGTTTGCCAGTTCCACATATTACTTCAAATCCCGGGAAATTGGTTAATTCGTCAATGGAGTCAAATGTTTCTGCAAGGGTAGAGTCCTTTTTTACAGACGAAATAACCAGGAGGTTCCTGTCTCTGGTAATTCTATGTGTGCTGCTAGAAACCGTTTTGCCTGACTGCGAGTCCATGAGTTTGGCAACTTCTTCTGTTTGGTTGGAGGTGTAGTCAAAAGGCTTGATAATATTCCAGAGCAATAGTTTTGGCGCAGTTGAATCCTTCAATATGTCAATGTTTATCGTAGCTGAGTTGCCTTGTTTTTTGTAAAGCTTGGGCAGCGTCTTCGCGATATATTCTTGAGCAATTAAGGCATGTTCTTCAAACGTTTCCTGCTCTTTCAGTATGGTGTTGACCAAATTCGGATTGAGTGATTTCATGACGGGAAGTACATCATGTCGAAATCGGTTCCGTTTGTATTTGGTTGAGGCGTTCGAACTATCTTCTACGTGTTCGATCTGGTTTTCGCGAGCATATTGTTTAACTGAGCTTTGGTCCATTTCGAGCATGGGACGCACAATCATTCCAAGGCGCCAAGCCATTCCGGTAAGTCCATCAATTCCAGTGCCTCGTACAAGATTCATAAACAAAGTCTCTACTTGGTCATCGGCATGGTGAGCAATACAAATAGCATCTCCTTTAACCTCTCCACTAAGTTCTTCAAACCAATTGTAGCGCAAATATCGAGCCGCCGCCTGAGTATTGGTATGTCCTGATTCCGAAAAGTCTTTTTTTGTAAAATGGCGCACATGTAAAGAGATGCCCTGCTCTTTTGCTTGTTTGCGCACGAATTCTTCATCTCGATCTGACTCATCTCCTCGAAGTCCGAAATTGCAATGAGCCCATGATGTTTTAAATCCACTAGCGACAAGCGCAAATGCCAGTACCATCGAATCCTGACCGCCACTCACTGCGACGATAAGGTGTTGGTTGGCTAATAAGCCGCAGCGATCAAGGGCGTTTTGACTGAGAATATTCATTCGTTCAGTAGGGCGTTTTTAAGAGCTGAGGCTTTTAGCATGCATTCTTCATATTCGCGATCAACAGTTGAAGCTGCTGTGATAGCGCCTCCAACCATCGCTGAAAGATACTTGGTTTTGCGGTTATAGACTAGACTGCGAATTATGACGTTGAAGTCGAAATCTCCTTCTGGACTTACATATCCAATAGTTCCTGAGTAGATACCTCTTTTGGTTTTCTCCTGCTCTTCTATAAGTTCCATGGCTCGGACTTTTGGGGCGCCCGTCATGGACCCCATGGGAAAGGCCGATTGAATGATGTCGACCCAGTGGGTGTCGACCTTGATTTCGGCGCTCACTGTAGAGATCAATTGATGCACAGTTTTGAAACTATAGGCGGCACATAATTCATCCACTTTTACGCTGCCTTTTTCTGCGTGATGGCTCAGGTCGTTTCTCACCAGGTCGGTGATCATGATGTTTTCACTTCTTTCCTTTGGGTCTGTCCGCAGCTGCTCCTTTAATAGGTTGTCTTCTTCTATGTTTTGACCGCGCTTAATGGTCCCTTTAATAGGTTGGGAAATTACATGTTGGCCTTTCTTGCAAATAAATCGTTCTGGACTCGCACTGATAATATTGAGAGGCCCCAATGAGGCAAAGCAAGAAAACGGGGCTTGAGTGAGTTCGTTGAGATTGGAATAAACTCGCTTGAGATCCAAATCAACATTTTCGGCATAGAACTCCTGGCAATAGTTAACCTCATAGATGTCTCCTCTATGAATATG
>JBLHIB010000022.1:0-38960 GCA_047615865.1 Gammaproteobacteria bacterium | reverse complement strand
TTGCTGCCTTTAATTGGCTCTACAACCTGGTTAACTTTCTGCACACGGCGTTCACCATTGGTGAATGTTCCGCTCTTTTCTAAGAACGATGCTCCTGGCAATACAACCGTGGCTATTTCGGCAGTAGGGGTCATGAACAGCTCCTGCACTACGAGCATTTCCAAATTTGACAAGGCCTTGATAACTTTTTGTGTGTTGGGATCAGTTTGAACTACGTCTTCACCAATCAACCACAATGCTTTTAAGTTTCCTTCAATGGCAGCGTCAAACATTTCAGGAATCTTCAATCCCACGTGAGAAGGTACTTCCTTGCCGTAAAACAAGTTGTACTTCTCGTTCATAGCAGGATCAGTAACGTCCATGTATCCTGCTCCTTGATGCGGTTGTGCGCCCATATCGGCTGCGCCTTGAACGTTGTTCTGTCCCCTCAAAGGATTGACACCTGCTCCAGGTTTTCCGATATTTCCTGTGATCATCGCCAAATCGGCAATTTGCATCACAGTATAAGTTCCTTGCGTATGCTCTGTAACTCCTAAGCCATGAAATTCCATAGCGCGCTCGGCTGTCGCATAGCATACTGCAGCATCTCGAACCAAGTTCTTGTCGACGCCAGTAATCTGCTCCATTTGATCAACATCAAGCTTGAGGATGTTCTCCTTAAACTCGTCGTAACCTTCGCATCTCGAATCAATAAAAGCCTGGTCGGCGACACCTTCTGAAATGATGTAGTACAACATCATATTCAACAAGGCGACATTGGTTCCAGGACGAAGTTGCAAGTGGTAAGTGGCATATTTGGCCAACTCAATCTTTCGCGGATCAATCACAATCAAAGGAACTCCCTTCATTGCCACTTGTTTCATACGGGCGCCAGTCACTGGGTGAGCATCGGTAGGATTTGCTCCTATGACAAGCATACAAGTGGTCAAGTAAACGTCATCTACAGAATTCGTAGCCGCTCCGGTGCCAAATGCACGTTGCATACCCAGCGCTGTGGGCGAGTGACAAACACGAGCACAGCAGTCGATATTATTGGTTCCAACTACTGCTCTCATGAACTTTTGCATGAGGTAATTCTCTTCATTTGGCGTCCTCGCCGAAGAAATACCTGCGATAGAATCTGGGCCGTGATCTCCAATAAGTTGCTTGAACTTATCGGCTATGAAGTCATACGCCTCATCCCAAGTAGCCTCCTCAAACTTGCCATTACGCTTGATTAAGGGAGACTTTAGTCGGTCTGGATGATCGTAAAACTTAAAAGCATAACGACCTTTCAAACAAGTATGTCCGCTATTTGCTTCAGCGTCATAAGGTGCTTGAATGCTTAATATTTTTCCGTTTTTATGGGATACTTCCAAGTTACATCCTACTCCACAGTAGGTGCAAATGGTTCTTGTCTTTTCAGCTTGGGTAATCGCTTTAGACTGGAATATGTCAGAAATCGCACTCGTCGGACAAGCTTGAGAACAAGCTCCACAACTCACACAATCCGAATCGAAGAAATTCTCATCGATGCCCTTTACGATATGACTGTCGAAACCTCTTCCTGCCATACTTAGAACGAACTGTCCCTGCACTTCATCACATGCACGCACGCATCTATAACAGTTGATGCATTTCGATAAATCAGAAGTCATATATGGATGACTCTTGTCTTTCTCGTAGTGCAGGTGATTCTTTCCTTCAGGGTAACGCACTTCGCGAATACCAACCTTCGCAGCCACATCCTGTAATTCACAATTGCCGTTCACTTCGCACGTCAGACAGTCAAGTGGATGATCGGTGAGCACCAATTCAATGATGTTTTTCCGAAGGTCCTGAATTGAGTCCGAATCTGTTTGGATAAACATTCCTTTTGTCACTGGCGTGTGACAAGAGGCCATGGTTTTTGTCTTTCCATTTTCTACCAGGGCTACATCAACGCTACATACCCTGCAAGAACCGAAGGGATCCAAATTGGGTGCGTCACACAATGTCGGAATCGAATCTTTCCCTAAGTTCCGTCGGGAGAAACTCAAAATAGTTTCGCCAGGAATGATAGGGTAGGACTTGCCATTTAGTTGGGCATAGTCGGTTGATATCTGAGCCGGTTGTGTAGTCATGGTAATATATTTAAAGCCTTAATATCCAGTTTGTTGCGCTGGTTGTTTAAGCAAAATATTCATTCAATTCATCGTCAAAATACTGTACAGCATTTTTAACAGGTAGAGGGATTCCTCCTCCATGGGCACAAAGCGAACCTTGTTGCAATGTGTCCAATAGATCGCTCAACAATTTACGATCTATTTTATATCCTTCAGTTCGCGCTTTCTGAAACATCTCAAATCCTCTTTGTGTACCCAACCGGCAAGGGAAACATTTTCCACAGCTCTCATAAGCAGCAAATTCAAACAGGTGTTCGAGATAAGCAACAATAGGAAATGAGGCGGGAATACTCACAATTGAAGCATGTCCTAGCAAGAATCCTCCTTGAGCGAACGATTCAAAGTCAATGTTCAGTCCGGCACACTTGTCTACTGGAACCAATCCTCCAAGCGGTCCGCCAATGTGAAGAGCTTTAACTGGCTCCTTGAACCCTTGTCCAAGTTCATCGATGACAGTAGAAAGAGGTGTTCCCATTTCCACTTCATACATTCCCGGACGATTGAAATAACTATCCAAGGAAATCAATTTTGTTCCGCTAGACTTATCAGTTCCTAATTTCTTGTACTCGTTCCCGCCTTCGTTGAGAATGAAGTGCAGGGCCGCCAATGTTTCGACGTTGTTTACTACAGTGGGCTTATTGAAAAGGCCCTGCTGCGTAGGATAAGGTGGTCGCACCCGAACTTCCGGCCGCTGACCTTCAATAGAGGAGAGTAGTGCAGTCTCTTCGCCGCATATATAGGCTCCTTGTGCCTTGATTATTTTAAAGTCAAACGAAAAGTGGGTTCCCGCTACAGATTCACCTAGAAAGCCATGTTTGTTGAGGTCTTCAATTGCTTCAGCCACTATGCGGACTGAATCTGGATACTCGGCACGGATGTACAAAATTCCAGTTTTGGCTCCAATAACATACCCAGCCAGCAACATTCCAAAAAGAACACTATGTGGCTGCTCTTCCATCAAGTATCTATCGCTGTACGCCCCTGGATCACCTTCATCGGCATTGCATACAATGAATTTCGTGTCTCCGGGTTCGTTCATGCATGACTCCAATTTAAATCCCATCGGAAATCCTGCACCTCCTCGTCCGCGAATACCAGACTCTTTAATCTCGTCCAAGACTGTTTGTCGGCCTTTCTCAATCCAAGTTCGCAGTTTTGAGTAGTGCGCTTCCATGCCTGAAAATGGCTTAGTAAGCACAGCCTTTCCAAGAGACCCTATATGGTATGTGTCTGACTTGGCTAACGTGTCTTTATCTAGAACTGAATCCAAATCTGAAATATCTTTTCCAGAATAGTTGGTTCCATCAATGTGAAATGCAGCATTTTCATGGCAACGTCCAAGACAACACATATGGCCGATTTCCTCAGCTTTGAAATGCTTTTCTAGGTTTTTTTGTACTTCATCTTGTGTTCCTGCGCACAGACAAGCAGAGCCGTTGCAGACGTATGCTTTTTTACCCTTATTTTCCGGCTTCAGAAAATCATAAAAGGTGGCTGTTCCATACGTGTTGGCCTTTCCAATGAGAAATTCTTTGGCCAATTTGTCCAGATCATCCGTTGGAATTGTTCCCGAATCTTGGGCTCTTTTGCCCATTTCGTCAAACAAATTGTATTTAAGTCCCTTTCTTCCCGAAAGTTCACTGAGATTGTCAGACATAATTATTACAGTATTTACGCTTTGGAATGTACGTTTTTTATCCGATTTGGATGGGAGAATACAGTACAACGGTCTTCTCGGCAGAAGCCCAATAATGTAATCCCAAATTCTTTTGCAAAGTCTACTGCTAGCGAGCTAGGTGCCGATACGGCTGCCAAAATCGGAATCCTCGCCTTGAAACATTTTATTACAATTTCATAGCTGATCCTACCGCTCACTAAAAGAAATTGCCCCTTTTGAAGATCTCCTTTTTCTATTAAAGTACCTACTGATTTATCCACCGCATTGTGCCTTCCAACATCTTCTGAGATTGCGAGAAGTTCCTGATCCTGGCCAAAAATTGCTGCGGCATGACTCCCTCCAGTTTTGATAAACGCATTTTGTTGAGTATGCATTACTTCATACATCTTTGTCAATGCAGGGCTTTCGAATGTGAAACTGCTCTCTATGGATTTTCCTTTGGGAATTTCCAATTCGCGGTTCCCGCAAATGCCACAAGAGGCACTGGTCAATAAAGTCCTTTTACTTATTATTTCAGCCGTATCCATTTCAGGTAGAGTGATATTCACTTTACTGAGATGGCCGGCATCATCTGATTCCAAAACTTGGAAGTCGAAGTCAGAATCACGGGGTAAAATACCCTCACTATTTAAAAGACCAAGAACCAGTTCCTTTTCTTTCCCAGGGGTATGCATGGTCACAGAGAAAGCTTCTGAATTGATCAGAATTGACAAGGCTGTCTCTACAATCAATGGGTCTCTTACAGAGTCGCTTCGATCGGCAGTTAGTCGATATCCTTTGTAGTCGAGTGTAGCCAAATCTAGATGAGTATATCTTTTACAGGTTCCAAAGGTGCTGGAAGGTCAGTTTCCCCGAGCATCTCTCTTAAATCGATTTCAATGGTTCGACATAGTGCCGTCATAGGCACATCATTCATAGATCCATCAAATGGGTCTTCACTGTATTCTCCAACGAGCTCCATCGTCATAAAGATCCATGCGATCAGCATGTAAAACGGAACGGTAAGCCAAGTGAATTCATGTCCCATCTCAGAAAATTGGCCTATCAATCCTAGCGGCAATAGCAGAATGAAAATCCACATGAAGACTTTGCTGAAGAATGAATATTGCCTTGGAAAAGGTGTGTTTTTAATACGTTCGCATTTGCCTTGAAGGGTATATAGCTCTTCGAGCAAATTCATCATTTCCATGTGTCGGAAATCGTCAATCAATCCACGATCAACAAGGTTTTTAATCTCGATACTTTGCTTTTTAACTATCTGTGTAGGAATATTTTTACTCTTGATCAGTTCGGCCCAGTCGTCCTTCAAAAGAAAGCAATCGACTGCTTTATGGAACTCATCATCCATCATTTTCTTGATTTTTATAGTGGATCTTGACTGCTTGACCGTATGTCTTGATGGTTTACGCAAATGAACCCGCAAAGAATTGATCCAGGCAAGTTGACGATAAACGAGCTGATCATGAATCTCTTTCAATTCTTCGTCAGTTGCTTTATCTGAAGCATGTAAGTTGCTGACGAAGTTTAAAACTTGGATAGTCCATGTCCGACTGGAATTAACAATCCCACCCCATATCTTTCGGGCTTCCCAAAATCGATCATAACTCTGAGAGTTTTTAAAACCGACATAAAATGCAACAGCGATACCTATTACACTCATGGGTAAAAATGGAAAACCAATATTGATGCCCTTGTGCTCTAGAATGTGGGATAGCCACACTATGGCAGAAGAGTAGACCAAATAGAACAAGAGCCATCTCCAGGAAAAACCCAAAACGAATGAGAACCGAATATTCCTTTTTACATACATAGTTGTACCAGTACTTTGTGATTAACTCAAGCCCGAAATGACGCCGTTTTCATCAATGTCCATTCCTTCTGAAGCTGGGTGAGCTGGAAGTCCTGGCATTCTCATCATCTTTCCGAGAATTGGAATAAGAAAACCCGCGCCTGCGGCAAATTCAAATTCACGCACTGTCACAGTAAAACCTTCTGGTCGGCCACGTAGACTTTCATCGTCAGAAAGTGATTTCTGTGTCTTCGCCATACAAATCGGCAATCCGGAAAGACCCAGCTTTTCAATTCGCTTCAAATCAATAGTAGCTTGTCGCTCGTAGTTGACTCCAACGGCACCATATACTTCTTTAGCAATTGTCTCGATCTTCTCTTTGACAGGCAATCCCCAATCATACAATGGCTTAAAATCGTTGCTTCCGCTTTCAATAGAAGCTACTACTGCTTTAGCTAAGTCTTTTGTGCCTTCGCCACCAAATTCCCAGCCTCTAGCCAATACTGCTTGCACTCCAAGTTCGGCGCAACGACTAATGATTAGTTGAACTTCTTCGTCTGAGTCAGTAACAAAGTGGTTAATAGAAACCACAGGGTTGATGCCAAATTTCTTTGCGTTTTCGACGTGCTTTTCAAGATTGGCCATGCCATTTCGAACTCGATCTAGGTTTGGAGTATTGTATTCCTCCTTAGGAGCTCCGCCATGATGTCTGAGCGCGCGAATAGTAGCAACCAAGACGATTGCTTTTGGCTTAATACCGGCATACCCGCACTTGATGTTCATGAATTTCTCGGCTCCTAAATCGGCTCCAAATCCAGCTTCGGTGACAACATAGTCACTCAATGACATACCCATCTTTGTTGCAAGAATGGTATTCGTTCCTTGTGCGATATTGGCAAATGGTCCACCATGTACTATTGCAGGGTTGCCTTCAAGTGTCTGCACAAGATTAGGATTAATAGCGTCTTTCAATAGAACAGCCATTGCTCCTTGGGCGTTTAAATCACGCGCGTAAATAGGCTTGCGATCCATTGTGAAGCCTACGAATATATTGCCTATTTTTTCTTTCAGATCGTTAATTCCCGTGCACATACAGAGAATCGCCATGATCTCTGAAGCAGGAGTAATGTTGAATCCATCTTCTCGAGGAATGCCGTTGGCAGTTCCACCCAAACCTATTGTAATTTGACGCAAGGCACGGTCGTTCATGTCCATTACTCGCTTCCAATATATGGATCTTGGATCAAGGCCTAGACTTTCCGTTCTGCTTTGCAGATTGTTATCTATGATTGCCGAAAGCAAGTTGTTTGCCTTCTCAATGGCTGAGAAATCCCCGGTAAAATGCAGGTTGATATCTTCCATAGGAACTACCTGAGAATACCCTCCTCCAGCTGCTCCTCCTTTGATCCCGAAAACAGGACCAAGTGATGGCTCGCGAAGAACAACGGTAGTCTTCTTCCCTATTAGGTTCAAACCTTCCGACAAACCAATTGATGTAGTCGTCTTTCCCTCACCAGCAGGTGTAGGAGTGATTGCCGTAACTAGAACTAGATTGCTTTGCTGGACTTTTCCCTCGTCAATCAGGTTGATAGGGAGCTTGGCCTTATACTTACCGTACATTTCCAAATTGTCCTCTTCAATGCTGAGTTTGCTCGCGACATCCCGAATATGGCTCATCTTACACTCTTGGGCGATTTGCAAATCGCTCTTATATTTCGTTGAAGTAGTCACTTACGTTGGTTTAAGGTTGATATTTCCTTGCGTTCATTTCCGCAGTCAAAACAACGAATATAACGAAGACAAAGAGAAAATGAATTATTCACTTATTGGAAGCGTAAATGAAATGGCTGTCCCCTTGCCTTCAATACTCTTGACTTCATACTTTGAATTGTGAAGTTCTAGCACTCCTTTCACTATTGCAAGGCCTAATCCAGAGCCAATTTTTTTCGTGCCTCCTCGGTGAAATCGATCAAAGACATATGGCAGTTCTTCTTGAGAAATGCCCTCACCCGTATCCTCAACACAAATTCGGATTTTATTCCCTTCTTTCTTGGCCGAAACACAAATGCGGTCCCCTTCATTGCAAAATTTAATGCTGTTGCCTATCAAGTTTTGCAACACCCTGTCTAGCAGAGCGATGTCGGCATGAACTCGGGGCAAGTCCAAACTTACATCAGCCAATAAGTCGATGTTTTTCTCGCCTGCTGAAATCTTGAAGTTATTCATGACGTCATGAATCAAGTCTGTCGCAGACATGGCCTCTGCTTGAAGCTGTCTTTCCTTAGACTCAAGTTTCGATAGTTCAAAAAGCTCGTCTACGAGGTACCTCAACTTTTCGGTTGAACGAAGAGTGGTCCTTAAATATTTGTCAAATTTCTCGTCACTCAAAGAGCCTTTTTTCATCAACAAAGTCTCGATATAACCATGTATAGATGCCAAGGGAGTGCGCAAGTCATGAGAGACATTGGCGACAAGTTCTTTGCGCATGTTTTCGATTTCCTGGCGCTCAAGTCTCAATCGCTCTTGTCGGGCAAGAATATTTTTGACACTAAAAAACATCAAAGTCCCCACGATAATAATAATTGCCAGAATAATAAGAATGCCAGACCAAACTTGAGAGCGTGCTCGACTCCTAAAAGTTTCCATGGTTTCGTCCACCTGCAGAATTGCAACTGTAGTTCCGTTTTTATCATAAATGGGGTGGAATGCTGAAATCCAATTTCCGCTCTGATCACTGTAGCTTTCTACAATGGCTCCTGAATTGTAAAAAGCCTTGAGCTTATCTGGATAATCACTGTAGCGCTCCATCCACAAGGGGTCCTTACCAGAGTTGATCCCGAAAATAAATTCTTGATTTATACTGTCAAAGGTCAGCGTATACATCTGCGTAGAGATGTCTTTCATTTCAACAGTCATCGCCAGCATCTGATGATACATTTGATAAACGCTATCAGTCTTCAGGTTGTCAATGTTGTTTCGATCTGGGTATTTCTTCATCAGATCAAGATGGTCCTCACCACTAATCTTAAAACTTACCGCATTGGCAATACAGTCTAATTTGAACATTTCTTTCTCTTGGAAGAGCGCTATCTGGGTATAATAGCTGTAGAACGCGATGAAAATCGCAATTCCAATCATCGTTAGAAAGGTGTAGAGCAGAATTCTACTATTTCCGCTGTAAGAGCCTGATTTGGACATTCGGTATACGAATTGGTTGAAGATTGAAAAGTAATAAAAGCCTGAGGTCGACTCTCATGATTCGACTTTAATTATCACTAAATCGATACCCAACTCCCCATGTCGTTAAAACGTAGTCTGGCTTGGCAGGATCTTTTTCGATTTTTGCGCGCAGACGATTGATATGAGAATTTACAGTGTGCTCGTAGCCTTCATAGTCGTAGCTCCAAACCAGATTCAGTAGATCTTTTCGGTCATATGTAACACCTGGATTTGTTGCTAAAAGGTAGAGCAAGTCAAATTCTTTAGGCGTCAATTCAATCCGATCATTGGCTAGCGTGACTTTTCTTTTTCTTCGATCGATTTGCAGATCTTTGTATTGAATGATTTCCTCTTCAAGATCCAGGTCTTCTGACTTGGTGTCGATTTCAACTCTCCGCAGAATCGCTTTTACTCTTGCAACTAGCTCGCGAATACTAAATGGCTTGGTCAAATAATCATCTGCCCCCGTTTCTAGCCCTAACACCTTGTCGATTTCTTCGTTGCGTGCCGTGAGCATGAGGATAGGACTGTTTACTTTCTCGGCGCGCAATGATCTGCAAATATCAATGCCATTCATCTCTGGCAGATTGATATCGAGAATCATCAAATCAAACTCATTTTTTAAGGCGTACTCATATCCTTGACGTCCATTGTGAAAACTTTTCACCTGACAATTCATGTCTTCTAAATGCAGTTGGACCAATTCAGAGATATCTTTTTCGTCCTCAATAATTATCACGTTTCTCATAGCACAATGAATATCGTACAAAATAACGAGCCTAGATTAACGAATTTATCACGATGAAGGAATTTCCTTGGGACAATGTGGGTTTATACGTTTTTTAGCCTCCATTGAGGTGCAGTCATTTTGTGAAATTTTCTTTCTGTGATAACTCTGTTATATTTCAATTTTATCTTAGGGCCAACTACTGACTTCTGCTTGTGCCAACGGACAGAAGAACAATCAGCAGATAGGTTAAATTTAGTTGTTAGTTAAAGAAGAGTCCCTGTGCCGCAGGGGCTTTTTTTTTACGCGCTTGTCTTATGATAACGCCGACGGTATAATATTTGTCTAGTGCTAGAAGATTCACCTTAAATTTATCGCTTCAATATGCATTCTATGAAAAGCTCTACCCTATACTTTTTCCTCATCTTATTTTCATTTACGACTTCTGCTCAGCAAGCGCCGGACAATTGGTTCAACTTGGACATTAAGCAGACTTCAACCCCGGGAGTCTCAACCGATCGTGCGTATGAAGATCTTCTCAAGGGACTCGCTTCGACGACGGTTATTGTCGCGGTTATTGATAGTGGTGTAGATATTGATCACGAAGATCTTCAAGAGAATATCTGGGTAAATGAAGATGAGATTGCCGATAATGGTATTGACGACGACAACAACGGATACATCGACGATATTCATGGATGGAGCTTTATTGGCGATGTTCATTTTGATAATTTGGAGTTCACAAGAGTTTATAAAAGTCTCTTGAACAAGTTTAATGGCAAGACAAAAAAGGATATTAGTGGCTCTGAGAAAGAAGAATTTGCACGTTATGAGTTGATGAAGACTCAATATGAAAAGCGCGTGTCAGATGCTGAAAAGGAAGTGGCTGAATTTCAGCAAATCGCGATGTTCTACGATCTAGCAAAGAAGACTGTTCAAGATAAAACAGGAAAGGAGGAGATTACCATGGATGATGTCAATGCACTTGAGGCCAGCGACGAATTCATGGAAGCAGTTAAAGGATTCTTGCAGTATGCTTTGGAAAATGACTTTGATGCGGAAGTCAAGGAAGGAAAACGCCATTACCACAATGTATTGGCTTACTCATACAACATGAGCATTAATTCTCGCGAGATCATAGGTGATGATTATAGTGATGTAAACCAACGAGATTATGGCAATAACCATGTTGAAGGCCCCGCCGCTGATCACGGAACCCATGTAGCTGGAATCATCGGTGCAGTTAGAGACAACGAAATAGGCATGAAGGGAATTGTCGCCGATGTAGCGATCATGGTGCTGCGATGTGTGCCCGACGGAGATGAACGAGATAAGGATGTAGCGAATTCGATACGTTATGCCGTTGACAACGGGGCCAAAGTGATCAATATGAGTTTTGGAAAAAGCTATTCGCCCTTCAAAGGTACTGTTGACGAGGCTATGAAATACGCGGAGGACAATGGTGTGGTTATGGTTCATGCAGCGGGTAACTCAAGCCGAAACAATGATAAGTCTGAGAATTTTCCCAATCCAGTTTATGAAGAAACACGCGAACTATGCCCTGTATGGATAGAAGTAGGTGCTTCTAGTTGGGATGGTAATGGCGATTTTGTTGCAGGATTCTCGAATTATGGAAAAAGGTCAGTGGATATTTTTGCTCCGGGTGTAGATATTTACAGCACTGTTCCAGGAGGAGGATATAGACCAAATAGTGGCACCAGCATGGCCGCTCCTGTAGTGAGTGGAGTGGCAGCTTTACTCTTCTCTTACTTTCCAGAACTTAGTGGTAAAGATGTGAAGCAAATCATTGTCAACTCTTATGTTGATTATGCTAAAGTAAAAGTCACACGACCAGGTTCCGAAAAAAGCGTGAAGTTTAAAAAGATCTGCCGCACTGGAGGAATGATCAATGCATACAATGCAGTTAAAATGGCCAGTTCTTGGCAGCAGAGCACGAGCGCTGAGTAGGAAGCCGAGTGCTGTCTACTTCCTCTTATAGGGTCTTATGATCAATCGAATATCCCGCGCATAACGGAAGTAGTTGTAAATCCAGTTGAATGTTACGACTAGCTTGTTTCTAAAGCCAACCAATGATATTACATGGATGAACATCCAGACGAACCAAGCAAAAGCTCCTTGAAATTGAAATTTAGGTAAGTCAACAACAGCTTTGTTGCGACCAATTGTAGCCATTGATCCTCGATCTGCATAAACGAACGGGACTAATGGGGTTTTCTCAATTTCTCGGATTAGGTTTTTAGCAAGTAGTTTGCCTTGTTGAAGCGCCACTTGAGCCAGCATAGGATGTCCATTTGGCCTTGCTTCAGAGGTCATTTCAGCTGCATCTCCAATGGCAAATTCATGTGGTCCAAATCTGTTTACTTCGTCAACTAAAATTCTGTTTGCGCGGCTTTTGATCGTATCGGGAACTCCAACAACTGGGTTGCCTTGAACTCCGGCTGCCCATATCAATGTCTGACCAGTGATTTTAGTTCCACCGTGAGCTTCGGCAACTAGTCCGTCGTAGCTTTTAACGCGCGTGTCCAGCCACACTTGCACGTCCATTTTTTGTAAAAAACACAAAGCCTTTTCGCTCGCTTTTTCACTCATCGATGCCAAAATACGCGGTGCGGCCTCGACCACATGAACGTTCATCTTACGTATGTCTAGATCAGGATAGTCTTGCGGCAATACATGTTTCCTCAACTCGGAAATGGCTCCTGCCAGTTCTACACCTGTTGGCCCACCTCCAACGATGATTATATTCATCAGCGATTCACGCTCCGAGAGGTTGTCTGTGAGCAAGGCTTGCTCGAAGTTTTGCAGCATGAGACTTCGAATGTCCAGCGCTTCCGGAATTTCTTTCATGGACATTCCATGCCGAGCAACGTCTTCTAGTCCGAAAAAGTTGGTAGTGCTGCCCGTTGCTAGGACCAAGTAATCGTAAGATAACTCACCAATTGATGTATGAAGTCTGGTGTTTTCTAGATCGATAGACTCCACTTCAGCAAGTCGAAAATAGAACTTACGCTGGTTCTTGAATATTTTTCGGAAAGGATATGCAATGGAGTCGGGTTCCAAACCCGCAGTTGCCACCTGGTAGAGTAGGGGTTGGAAGGTGTGGTAATTGTGCTTGTCAATGAGAACAACTTGCACTTTTTTATTGCTTAAAGACCGTGCTAAATTCAGTCCGCCAAATCCTCCGCCAACGATTACGATTCGGGGGACATTTACTTCAGGGATATTCACAGAAAGTTGTGTTTCTTAGACTGAACAAAAGTACGGAAAACCGCTGTTAAACGGATTCGTTTTTGAGTTTTTCGTGCCCAATGATGACGATTTTTAATTGGATATGAGCAGAGACATTTGCCAGCGGCTAAAAACTTCATATACAATACGCTTAGAAGCTAAGTGTTAACTACTTTTGCAGTGTAATGATAGAACACAAAGTAGAAAAGCAGGACACGCTCCTGACCATCGTACAAGAATTGATTGGATTTTCATCGGCGACGAAAACTCGGAAATTCATCAAGTATGGCAATGTTATGGTCGATGGGAAAACGATCAACATTCCTGGGATTGAGGTCAAAGTTGGCCAACAGGTTGTTGTAAGCGATGGAAAGAAGATGCGGACTCATGTTAAAGGAGCTCCATTTCCGTTTGAGGTATTGCACGAAGATTCTTCTATAGTTGTGTTCATCAAACCAAGTGGACTGCCTATTCGCTCGGACAATGCAAAACAGACATCCGTTACGCGTAAGATTAACTCTTGGTTGAAGAATCAAGATACCGATGAGGATTTGATGGTGATCAATAAGATTGACAAACGTGAATCTGGAATTTTGATTGGTATTCGCGATATTACCATGCGGACGAAAATGGAAACGAATGGCTGGAGCGAAAGGTTGTACGTAGTTGTGCCCAAAGGTCCAAAGCAAAATGAAGGTGAGCGAACGACTCTGTTTCGCCGAAATAAAATTGGTTTGTTGTTGCCTGTTTCCGAAGCTGAAGACTCTATCGAGAGTACAATAAAGTATCGCGTCATGCGCAGAAATGCTCAGTATGCTCTCCTCAAGATTACGTGCGATAACGATCATAAAAATGAAGTCCGCGCGCAAATGGCTGCAATGGGCCACGCTATAATCGGAGATAAGCGCTACAAGTCAGACCTAAACCCAATGTATCGACTGGGATTGCACGTCTTTTCTTTGACTTTTGAACACCCAGTATCTGGTGACAAGATGGAAATCAAAACCCAAGTTCCTCGCGAGTTTCTAAACATAGTTAAGTAGTCTATCAAGATGAAAGCCACTCAACGTAAATGTTCTAAGTGCGCTGCATGGAATACGGACGGAGAGCAATATTGCCATTCATGTGGTGCCCCATTGACGGCCGATTTGATCATCAAAGCAGGACATGAAGAGCGTCGAATACAAAGGCAGTTGAGGCCTAGTACGAAATTTGAAAACTTCGTCAAAAAAGTCAAGACTTCGCCAAATCCACTTGTCAGGGGTACCTACTTCCTAGTTTATGGTGTCTGGATTGTTTATATCGGGATACTTTCATTCTTTTTATGGCTGATTGCATGGATGCCAGGTTAAAATCACATTTTCTTAATCCACTGTTCTTAGCCGGATGGGTCTTGTACTTTCTCATTCAATTTGATAAAGTCTCGACACACTTTGTTCCTTCATGGATCGCTGGATTTGTGCCTGACCTCCTATGTCTTCCGCTTGTATTATGGATTAGTTTGGGCGCACTCAGAAAAGTTTTTGCCAACCAGACAGTCCAATTGACTGTGGCAATGATAGCGGTTGCATTTTGCATGTTTTCTATTTTGTTTGAGTTGGTCCTTCCTCGATTTAGGTCTATTTATACAGCAGATATCTGGGATGTAATGGCTTATGCTTTGGGCGGAGTTGCCTTCTATTTTTGGCAAAAGGAAAAGCCCTGATCGTCATTAGGACAAAACAGGGCTCAACCTTATTAGAAGGGCTAATTTTATTTCTATTGCACTACGATCGCCAAATATTTTGATGTACTCCAAAATAAGTCGGGATCTAGGATCATTAGGGACTCGAGTTGCTCACCTTCATTCCAAAAGAAACTCTCCGATGGATGGGAGGAAACAAGAGAGGCTCTTGAACAAAATAAAGGTATCTCAGTAGTTGTGCGTGTATCAATTTGCGCGAAATAATCACGATTGAAATCGTTCTTCAAGATTTCCCTTCCACCCAACCCAAAGATCCCTCCCTTGCGAATGGTGACTTCATTCTCCTTCATCTCTTTGTGGTTTCCATAGGCAAACCAAGCCGAATATCCCTCATCCTCCATTGAAGTCAGTTCACTCAGAAGCGAATCTTGATGGGTGCGTAAAGCAGTAATTTCGATTGATAAATCAGTGATTCTCTCTTCGTATAACTGGAAATCGGCCAGGTAATTTTGAATGCTGATTTTCAGGCTGGTAACTGTGCTTTCGTAAGATTGAAGTTCACTGCGGTTCCCGGCAATTTTTTCCTCTAATATTGAAATTGAGCTCTTATTCTCTTTGAGAATTTTGCCGATAACTAATAAGTCAGAAAGTAGTTGGTCTTGATGGATTTCGACCTCGGAGTCCAATTCCATTTTGGAAAGCCGGACCTCTTTTTCACGAATTTTATCCATGTTCATTTCGACTGCGTTCAGATAGCGTTCGAAGTCTTGAATTTGTTGGTTCTTCTCAATGACTTTGACCACTAAGTCTTGTCGGTCTGTATTCAGATCTTGCATTTCTGATTGCCGTTCTCCGGATGTACAGGCCAAGAGCAGAAGTGGAGCTGTTAGGAAAAAAAGTAAGTTTTTCATGGCGTTGTTTTTATATTCTTTTAGGATAACTCAAGGATAGTGCCAATGTTATACGAATGTGCAGGCTTCCAAGCAAGCGTATTGCTTTGGCTAGTATTGGTTGCTTGCTTTTTGCACCTTGGTCAGGCAATCCCTATTTTTGACCAAATTTAAATCTGTGATTAAATACAATCCGAAAAGTTGGCTGGGCTTGGTTTTCCATACGTACAGTCATCAAATATTTAGCAAGCTATTCCCCGGTCTTCTGGGTATGGGGATTCTCACTGCCATTATTGCTTATGTGAAGATTGACGTCCTGAAATTGGAAGGTTTCTCGTCTATCGCTGTTCACAGTATGATGGCTTTTGTTCTTGGGTTGTTTCTCGTTTTCCGAACCAACACCGCTTATGACCGCTGGTGGGAGGGCCGAAAAATGTGGGGCTCTCTAGTAAACAACTCGCGGAACATGGCATTCAAGGTCAACGCATTTGTCAAAGACGGCAATACCAGAACCTTTTTTCGAACTGCGATTCCATGGTATGCGCGCACTATCAAGGAACATCTTCGTCAAGGAATTACTAGCGAAGATCAACGGGAGATGGAGGACGATGTGAAGGGTATGAGCGAGTTTGCACATAAGCCCAATGCACTGGTTAAAGAGATGTATGAAAGAGTTAATCTGCTATACACAAATGGAGGCATTACCGGCGATCAACTGTTTCTGTTAGATAAGGAACTCAAGTCATTGTCTGACATTCTTGGCGCCTGTGAACGAATTCGGAATACCCCCATTCCTTATTCATACAGCATGTATTTGAAGAAGTTCATTTTTCTCTATACAGTAACCTTACCCTTCGGATTTGTGGGGACTTTTGGCTATTGGACTATTCCAGTTGTGATGATCATTTTTTACATCCTGGTATCGATTGAGTTGATCGCCGAGGAAATCGAAGATCCTTTCGGTCGTGATGACAATGACCTTCCTACCGATGTTCTTTGTGATAAGATTCGTGACAATGTGGAGGAGATTCTGAATTAGGGCAAACAAAAAGGCCTTCTCGAGAGAAGGCCTTTATGCCAAAGGTAATTTAGCTATTAGTTAATTTTTATAGATAGCTGCTGGACTGAAGCCAGTCTCGCAGCTCGATTTTTTCGTCTTCAACTAGGTGTTTGAACGCTTTGCGCAATTCCTTTCGGAAAAGCATTTGATCGAAGCTCACTTTACCGAGCACGGTCTTGTAATAATCTAACATATGAATAAAGTTAAGTCGGTTATCTTACTTTGTTAATATGCAAGGACTCTATTGAAATAATAAATAGTTAGGTAGTTGTTTACAATCTTCTTTAACGCGTTCAACGAAGAAATGGTTACGTTCGTCTAAGAATAAATTGACTAGGCCACGGCTCCTCCATGCCCTAGCCCCCTTTCCTGAATGATTCTAGCTACAGGGATGTCCCTGATATTGCTTTCTAGCCAGCTAATAATATCGAAGTAAAAGAATGGTCTTTTCTCATAAGGGGTTTGTGAAATCTCGATCATTCGATTTCTTAGGATTTCAAATTCTTTTTTGGTGTTTTCGGGACTAGAGTTGGCAATCACCCGCAGGAATCTCAAAATTTCTTTCTGGAATAGATTCATGTCCTGATTCCTGGAGAGGTAGTTGTAGGTTGCGACGAGGTGTGTAAAAAGTTCGTCGAGGTCCTTCATTTCAAATAGACAGGCTAGTTTGAGTATTCGTGCAAATTTGTGAATGTCCTTGCGGAAAGTATTGTCTTCGAAATAGATGATCCGATCCAAAAGTTGCTTAGACTCCTCATACTGCTCGTTTCCGAAATATATGCACGCCATCTTATAAAGTGTGCTAGTTAGGTAACGAGGTTCAAATGGGATGGTGGTTTTGGAAAGTGATTTAAGTTGTTCAGGGATTTGATTGGCTCCTTCTTGAAACTCTCCAAACAGAAAGTGCTTGTTAATTTGATGGTGCAAGACAAATCGTTCAAACATATGCCTCACACCACGCCGGTTTTGCAGTCTTTTATCTGCCTGAAGGGCCTTGAATCGTTCAAATAGTTCGTTGAATTTGTGGCGCTTGTTCATGTGCAAAAATGCATTGAGCCAACCATTGTACATCTTTAGATAGAGGATTGGTCTGGAATATATGAGTTCTTCATTTTCCATCAATGTGATCGCTTGTGAGAAATAGCGATGGCACATAGGGAAGTCCTGGGTCACGAAATAAAACCAAGTGCGCGCTCGGTAGAAATAAATCTTCTCATACAAATTGAGGTCGTTCAGTACGAAGTCGGGAAGTTGACTTTCACAGTAACTTCTCAATGATTCGAATTCCTTTGCATTGCTCACGTGCCCGTTTTGAATGTAGTACGCGTGGAGCTCAAGGATTAATCCAGAAAAAGCGGCTATTCGACTCTGGCGCTGAGCAGACTCTTCGGCCTTGATTCTAGTTTCTCTGGCTTGTTCTATCGTAATACTCTGAGATAAATACAATTCAAGAATGCGTTCTCTCCTCAAAATCTCGTGGTGGACTTGAGACATTTGCAGTTTTTCGGCCAACTTCAATGCTTTTTTGAGCATTTTGTGACTTTGCTCGTGCAGGCCTCGATCAAATAGTAAACCTGAATTATCGACCAAGGAACGCACTTGCATTTCGGGTTCTGCCTGCAGGAAATTTGATCGCAAACTAGCGAGTAGGTGAGAGTATAGAGCAGCTTTCATGTTGGGAAGCTGCTGAGAGCTTACTATGCCTGATCGCGTTAGCTTGTGCTCGTCGATCCGACCGCTTTTGACAATTGCGTCAAACAGCTGCATGTACTTTGGCCCTTTAGCTGTGGCCTGACTTTTAATATCCAGTTTGAACAACCGCCTTTCCGCTTTAGTCATTGATTCAATCAAACTCAATAAATGTTCGGAAGAAGTCATGGAAAATGTATTTTGAATTATTCAAATATACTGTCAATATTGGATTGTTTGGGAGTTTGTTGAGTAAATTGTCTTTTTGGAAAGTGTAATAAAATGATGGTTTTAAAACGGGGATAGTAGGCGTGCATATAAATTTACTCTTGAATAATCATCCTCAAGAAAAGTCAAGTTATGCCTTCTAAAATTACCGGTTCGGGCCATTATATTCCGTCTGAAATAAAACGAAATCAGGACTTCGTATCAAACGCTTTCTATGACTCGGGAAAGGAGAGGATTGCGACGCACGGTGATGAGATCGTCGTGAAGTTTCAAAACATTACAGGCATTCAAGAACGACGTTATGCTCCTGAAGGACAATTCACGTCTGACATGGCTACGATTGCTGCACAACAAGCCATAGAGGACTCAGGGATTGATCCTGAAATGATCGATCAGATAGTTGTGGCGCACAATTTTGGTGATGTGCAAACGACAGGGGCTCATACAGATATGCTTCCAAGTTTGGCCTCTCGTGTGAAAGGGAATCTCAACATTTCAAATACAAGTTGTGTTCCCTATGACGTGATTTTTGGCTGCCCAGGTTGGATACAAGGTTTGATCCAAGCACATAATTTTATTCAGGCGGGCGCTGCTGATATTTGCCTCATCATAGGAGCAGATACCTTATCGAGGAAAGTTGATACGGCCGACAGAGATAGCATGATCTTCGCCGATGGGGCTGGAGCTGTCATATTGCAACGTTCGGAAAAGACAACGTTCGGCATCATTGACTGCGCTGTGCAATCACATACTGGATGTGAGGTGAATTTCCTTAAGCTAGGAAAAACCTTTGATCCAAACCGCGAAGAAGACGCAATACGAATAAAGATGCAGGGTAGAAAAATATATGAGTATGCCCTAACTCATGTGCCTCAAACATTAAAGAATTTGATCGATAAGGCGGGGTATCATCTTTCAGATATTAGTAAAATTCTATTGCATCAAGCAAATGAAAAAATGGATCATGCCATTGTCCACCGCCTTTTTGAACTATATGACTTGCCGCCAAGTGTTGATAAGATCATGCCGGTGAGCATTGAAAAACTCGGGAATAGCTCGGTCGCTACGGTTCCAACTCTGCTTAGTCTAATAGAAAAAGGTAAGCTACAGGATCACTCCATTGACGAAGGAGATATTATAATATTCGCATCTGTTGGCGCAGGGATGAACATCAATGCCGTTATTTATCGTTATGGGTAAGTTCACGCTTGGCAAAGAAGTCGTATTCAGGACTTTGTTCAATTGAATTCATGACCACATCCATAATCTCCTCAACAGACTGAGAATAATTGATATCAACAGGGTCTTTGATAGTTACTCTAAGCTCTACTCCCTTCTTCTTGTACAACAATCCGCGCTTGTCAAAAGCTCGTCTAAAACCATCTATTACTATTGGAATTACCAATGGTTCTTGCTGCTTAATTATGTGAGCCGTTCCTTTGCGACCTTGAACGAAAGGAGAGGTAGTGCCTTGTGGGAATGAAATTACCCAGCCGTCAGTTAAAGCTGTGAGGACTTGACCAACATCGTTAGGATCTACGTCACGTTTTACATTTTCGCCATCCTTTCTCCAAGAGCGTTTTATTGTAACAGCACCTGAATAAGCCAGCATTTTGGGCAAGAACCCCGATTTCATTGTCTCTTCAGCAGCTACGTAATAAATGCTGTGCTTCCAGGGGTTTAAGAAGCCAGGACGTTTGAGGTTGTTGGGGTAGCCATTCAATGCACCGTGCATTACATGTAACATGCACGCTACATCAGCGAAGTAAGTCTGATGGTTAGCAACAAACAATACATTTCGATCTTGGAGTGCCCCAAGTTTCTCGGCTCCTTTGACAAGTGACTTATTTGCCCACATAAATCCTGGATAGGAAAGTGAGCCAAATACGCGAATCGCAATGCGTTTAAGAAATATAGATTGTCCAAAAATGTTCTGGGCCATTGAGTAAATGTACTGTTGATGGCGTCTTTTTCCAAGGAGAATTTGTAAAAAAGAAATGCCCCAACTTACAAGCTGGGGCAATTTTCTAGACCAAAACCAAAATTTAGTTAACCAAAACCAAAACTTACAGATAGCAAGCTATTAAAGTATTTACAATTATCATGCCAGAAATAAGTTCTTGTGGTTTCCTTCGTGAAGTATTGGAGAAAAAATTCAATAAGTCAATGATTACTAGCGACAAGCGCAAATAATTCAACGAGCTATCTAAATAAAACTATTGAGGAGCATCTTCAAAAAAGCGAATTAGTTTGTCCGTGGATGACGTTTTACTAGCACGATACATGCCCGCGGTATTGAATCGCCATTCGACTGCACCCTCACGATCGATTCCTATAATTCCCCCGTCACCTCCCAGGTGCTCAATGTCGAGGATCAATGTTTTTTCCATGGCTTGGCCAAGCTCATCCTTTCCATATTCCATTCTGTCTGAAATTGACTTGGCTGCTACGGCGCGCATGTAATACTCTCCCCAACCAGTGCAAGAAACGGCACAAGTGCTGTCGTAGGCGTATGTTCCAGCCCCAATAATTGGCGAGTCCCCAATACGACCGAATTTTTTGTTGGTCATACCACCTGTTGAAGTTCCAGCGGCCAAATTCCCTTTTTTGTCCAGTGCACAGGCCCCAACAGTGCCAAATTTGAAATCGTTGAATTCTAAATCAAATTCTCCGATAACTTTACTTCTTTCTTTTTCAAGTGCTCTTTCCAAAGATCTTCTGCGACCATCAGTAGAGAAATATGAGCTATCGGCAAATACTAGGCCCTGCGCTCGAGCGAAGTCTTCGGCACCATCGCCGGATAACATAACATGTTCCGACTCTTCCATCACTTTACGAGCTGCTTGAATAGGGTTCCGGATTAAGGATACTCCTGCTACGGCTCCTGCATTTCGATCAGAACCCCGCATAATTGAGGCGTCCATTTCGTGATTTCCATCGTGGTTGAAGACAGCTCCCTTTCCTGCATTGAAAAGGGGTGAATCTTCCAGTATTTGGATAGTGGCTTGGACTGCATCAATTGATTTGCCGCCATCTTCAAGAATTGTATAGCCTGTCATCAAAGCAGAATCCAGTATTTGGCCGTAGGCTTCCTCTTTTTCTGGAGTCATATTTTTTTTAAGGATCGTACCGGCGCCCCCGTGAATGACGAGTCCATATGGTTGGGTAGAATTGTCTGGTTTTATAGTTGAATCATTGGTTTGACCGCAAGATAGTATTGCGCATACCGCCAAAAATAGAATAGAGAAGGGGATAAGGGGGTGTTTCATGGGCACAAAATAGGCAAGTTTGGAAAAAGAGACAATTTCGAAAGTTTGGACCAAAGAAATGCCCCGACCGCTGTCGGGGCAATGCTCTAAAAACCTTAACCAAAATAACTATTAACCAAAACCTTACATACTAGAACGTATGTTTAGAATTACCAAAGCAATGGCAACGATCATGCCAAAAGGCTGAACAAAGGGTGGTGTTAACAGAATTTCACAAGGTCTTTTGGTGCTTTTGTGTTTGTTCGCAGCGGGAACATATGCTCACGGTTGTTTTGGCACCAAAAGGGAAGATAGGGATGAAGAAAAGGGTGAGCCAGTTCCTGGCGGTGCCAGCAGTGAATGACGAAAAGAATCCGCAGTTATGACAATATCTGTCTATGTCTTCTAACTTGTGGTCAAGCGAAATACGTTCTCTAGTGCCTATGATGAATATCATGCCGTTAAACTACTAAGTTATTCGGCAGAAACATTTCCGAAGGCTAAAATAAACACAAGGAATTGACCATGATATCAATGGCGAAAAGGTGGTTTTTACAGGCTTGCACACTTGAAAGGGAGCGAGTACCTTTGCGCCCGAATTAGAACAAATTTTGATCATGAAAGACGTATATATAGTAAGTGCAGTGCGCACTCCGATTGGAAGCTTTCTAGGCTCACTTTCTGGCGTTAACGCAACAACTTTGGGATCAACAGCAATCGCTGGAGCTCTTGAAAAGGCCGGTATTGATAAAGCTTCGGTTCAAGAAGTGTTTATGGGCAATGTGATGTCGGCAAACTTGGGGCAAGCTCCAGCACGACAAGCATCAATGGGTGCAGGCTTAGGCCAGAATGTACCTTGTACTACTGTCAATAAAGTTTGTGCCTCAGGAATGAAGGCGCTTTCCTTGGCTGCTCAAAGTATTGTAGCTGGTGACAACGATGTAGTGGTTGCAGGGGGAATGGAAAACATGAGCCAGGTGCCTCATTACATGAACGCAAGAGTAGGTCAGAAATTAGGCGATATGAAGCTTATTGATGGCATGGTTAAGGACGGACTTACAGATGTATACAACCGTGTGCACATGGGGGTTTGTGCTGAGCTTTGTGCCAAAGAGAAGTCAATCTCTCGTGAAGATCAAGATGCTTTTGCCATTGAGTCATACAACCGATCGACTGCGGCTTGGTCTGCTGGAAAATTCAATGATGAGATCGTACCTGTAGCTATCCCACAGCGAAAAGGCGATCCTATCATGATGACAGAAGATGAGGAGTACAAGAATGTGAAGATGGAGAAGATTCCAACTTTACGCCCTGTATTCGATAAAGAAGGAACAGTTACAGCTGCCAATGCTTCTACTTTGAATGATGGTGCATCGGCACTTGTATTGATGAGCAAGGAGAAGATGGAAGAACTTGGACTCAAGCCTCTCGCAAAGATTGTCGGCTACGCTGATGCAGCGCATGCACCTGAGTGGTTTACTACTGCCCCTTCTTTGGCTTTGCCAAAAGCTTTGAAGAAAGCAAATCTAGAAGTAGCGGATGTTGATTTCTGGGAATTGAATGAGGCTTTCGCTGTAGTAGGTATTGCCAACAACAGAGAGTTGAATCTTGATCCGACTAAAGTGAATGTAAACGGAGGAGCTGTTTCTCTTGGTCATCCACTAGGAAATTCAGGTAGCCGAATCATAGTTACCTTGATCAATGTATTGAAGCAGAACGGCGGCAAAATTGGCGCAGCCGGAATATGCAACGGTGGCGGTGGTGCAAGCGCCATGGTTATCGAGTTGTGCTAAGAACTAAAGAAAAGTAAAACAAAAGAGGCGACCAATTGGTCGCCTCTTTTGTTTTGTGTTCTTTGCTTAGTTCGGTCTTTAGACCCTAAATATTTACAAATTCACTGACAAACTAATAGAGTAGGTTCTACCCAAGGTATAATTCACCCAGTCGTAATCCATTCCCTTGTATGAATAAACTTTATTGTAAGCTGCGTCCAATAAGTTAGCAGCTTTAGCTCCTAATTGCAGGTGCTTTCCAATCTTCTTGCTAATTGTAAAATCAAGAGACCCACGAGGGACTTGGTAAATGTCAGGTGTGCCACCTTTTGTAATAAGTACCAACTTACGTCCTTGAATATTGTATGACAATGCAGTCATGAATCCTTGGTCTTCGTTGTCGTATCCCAACATTGCGTTGATGATATATGGCGACTGACCGTACATCGGACGTGTATCAGCATGGTCGGTGTCTGTCGAACGGATAAGCTCAAGTTCTTGCTCCGAAACAGTTGTTGAACTCTTGATTAGTGTTACGTTACCACCAATTTCGAAGTTGCTAGCCCATTGGCCCATGAAACCAAGTGACTTTTTGACTTCAAACTCCAATCCATAGATCTGAGCGCGATCTACATTCACCCATGTGATTTCTGTATTTGAGGCGGTAGATATTATCTGCTGCTCAATAGGGTTGTCAAAGTTCTTATAAAAGGCACTCAATGAAATTACTTCACCTAGGTAAGGGAAGAATTCCAATCTCAAGTCCAAGTTGTCGATAGTGGTCATTTCCAAATCAGGATTTCCAGTCACTTGTTCCTGACTTGCGAAGTCGTAGGCAGAATAAGGTGACTTTTCCCTGAATGACGGACGAGCCAATGTTCTGCTGTAACCGAATCTCAAATTGGCCATCTGAAATTTCTCGTCATTTTTGTAAAGCCGGTAAGTTCCCATTAAACTCGGTAGAACATTGATGACGTTGTCCAAGCGGCCAGTGAAATTTGCTAGTTGGTCATCTGTTAAGTCTCCCGCAATGACAATGTCACTTTCGGCCAGCATAGTTGTATGCTCTACCCGAACTCCTGTGTTCAATCGAAGTTTATCAGTCAAATTCCAATCTGCCAATGCATATACTGCATTCACATGCATGGAAGCAGTATAGCTGTTTTGGATATCTGTGTCGTCGCGTAAATACAAGAAGTCTGTACTGTCTGGAACGATGTTCAAATTGGTAGGGTCGAAATAGTTGCTAGGATTGCCGTCAAATTGAATTCCGTTTGATACAAACGTGAATCGTTTCTCATCGTAGTCTCGTGAAGTTGAAACGCGAGAGGCTCCAATTTTGAGCGTATTCTCATAGCTCGCTCTCAATACGAATGGAATAGATACGTCGATGTTTACATCCCAAACTTGGTCCTTCATGGTTCGGTAGAAACGAGTTGGTGAAGGGTAAAGGTTGTCACGAATTGAGTAGACGGTATCCACAACAGAGCCGATTTCGCCAATTTGTACTCCGTATTCAGATTCAATAAGCGAAATGATGGCTGGATCGTCTTGTCCAGTAATATCGCCTTCGTCAATCCAGTAATCGATGTTGTCTGAAAGGCCTTCCAATTGGTCAGTAATCTCTACTCCCGACTCGTTATAGATTGCCTCGCGCTCTCCAATTTCATAGCTGTTGTTAAGTAGGCGAAAATCAGGTGTGTCTTCTTTTCCATTTGTATAAGCAATTCCCCAATTTACTGAGGCCTTGTTCCATTGTGTCAAAGTATGATCTCCATTCAATTGGAATGTGTTCAGGGCTCTTTCTGTATAGCGCTGCATCCTTTGCTGGTGATATAGGTTTGGATCATCCGAAGGATTGATGCCGTTCTGATATCTCGATTCATTGGTTCCAATCGCTGTGGACATCCAGACAAGCTTCAATGCATGATTTTCGGCAAGTCGATAGCTCAAATTCCCTAGTAAACTCCAATTGTTTTCTACCGTCCCCATTTCATCCGACATAGAACGCTCTAGATTAAGCTGGTCGGTATTGGTGTCTAATCCTGTGAGCGTATAACGTCCGGACTGGCCATTGTTGTAGTAGGTGTTCTTCTGGTTCCACTGTCCTCCTAGATTGAACCCCAGTTGGCGTCCAAAAAGACTCACTTGATTTCCAACAGAGAGCGAATGACTCATGTTCATGTTGGCCTTCTTTTGTTCCGTGTCCCAAGTATTACCAAATGATTTGCCATAGTTCGAAAGATCTTCATTCTCGTTGGCACGAAGTTCACGAAGAACAACATTGACATCCTCAACATTGTTGAAATCGTCCAGACCGTTTACCACTTGAAATATGCTCATGGTGCCGTTCTGTCCGATGTCACTAATCTCATTGATGCCCATCTCGCTGAGTTCATCCGCATAACCAGCGTAGACCAAAGCTTCGTAATAGCTTCCCATATAAACCTGCGGAACTCCATCCAATGATTGAACATCGGAATTCAAGTCTCTAAAACCGTTGTCAAAGCCTAACCAGTCTGTCGAACTCGTTTGAGATCCGATGACGTCTTGGAAGGTTGCATTCTCATTGTAGCCGAGACTCACGGAATATCTCAATTGAAGTGAGTCAGGAAAATCTTTGGTTTGGATGTCGATAAAAGCTCCTGCCCAATCACCAGGGAGATCTGCTGTATACCCTTTGCGGATTACCAAGTTGTCGATACTTCCAGTAGGGAATATGTCCATTTGGATTGAGTTCCTTCTAGGATCTAGAGTTGGAACAACATGTTTGTTTAAGGTAGTTTTGATATACCTGTCACTCAATCCACGTACAAAAACGTAGTTTCCAACTGTCGATACACCAGTGACCCTCTTGAGCGCGCTACCTACATCGGAGTCGCCAGATTTCTGAATATCCTTAGCACTTCGAAAGTCGATTGGAGCTGCATCGCGGCTGCGCTCTTTCATCATGTAAAGGTCTTCTCGCTTGTTTTGGCGGACTTCAACGACGGCTCCACCTTCAATAATTTGAACGTTTTCACCAAGATTAAAATCTAGAGAAGTTACATCACCATCTTGAACCACAATTCCTTCAAGTACTTGATTTTCGAAAGAGATAAAGCTTGCAGTAACACTATATGTTCCTGGAGCTAGGTTCTTGATAGCGTAGTTTCCGTCTAGATCGGCATTTCCACCTTTCATTGGGTCATTAGAAATATAGACGTTACATCCAATAAGCGATTCCCCGGTTGTAGCTTCTAGGACTTTCCCAGTAATCGTTCCTTGTGCAAGTGCTCCTATGCTCAGTAGGCATGAAAGGGCTAAAACACTGAATTTGTTCATCGTAACTTTTGTTTGGCTTTTTCGTGTACAAAGGTCAGCACATACTGTTTTCTCGGTGTTATTCCAATGTTAAGCTATAGGCAAGAGTTTGTTGCCTCAAGGTAAAATTCAAAAAGCCACCCGACCGTCAAACGGTGGGCAGCTTTTCTTGAAAAAACCAGGCTTTGTTGCCTTACTCCTTAATAAATCGAATGTTTTGAATTCCTTGATCAGCGATAATCGTGATGATGTAAGCACCAGTTGTCAGCTCGGATGTGCTGATTGTCTGCTGTTCTCCTCTCAATACGCTGTTAATTTGAGTTCTCGACACCATAACACCTGAAATAGAAGCAATTTGAATCGTCGTATTCGACAGCTCGCTTGATGCTTCCAAAGTCAAATCTCCTTGAGTAGGATTCGGATAAATATTGGCCACTGTGCCAGTAAACGTCGCTTCTTCTACTCCTACAACATAGCATCCAATGAATCCGTAATTGTCCAAGAGTGTCCAACCTGAAACCCATGAATCACAGGGGTCTTCTGGATCAAATGCTCCCTTGAACGTAGCATTCGTAAAGAAATCACCAGCTGGCGTTGTAGCGCCTGAAACGTCGTTCGTTGGGACAATTCCCAATCCTGAATTGCTACCACCTGAGCCAATAGCTACTTGATAAGTCAAACCTGGATCTGTAACTTCATTATTTAGAGTAGCAAACGTTGCCGCGAATGTTGCTGAAGAGGAAGCCAATGCAGCAATAGAATCATTTGACGTGGCCCATCCCGAGCCCATTGAAATTTTGAATAGATCTTCGGCTGTTGCGCTCGTACCTGATTCTGCTGTACCGTAAAAGCAGTTTCCAGAAAAAGTCAACTCGCCACTTTGGAATCGTGCATATGAATCCTCACCACTTGCTAGATTTTCAATGTCAATTCCTTTTCCCCAATTGAAGAAAATGGAGTTGTGGTATTCACCACCTGCATTGTCGCGGAAAGTAAGCGCTCTTGTGCCTTCGCCCATTCCCTTGCCCATTGAGGTAACATTTGAAATGATCGGATGAGCATATGGCGTTCCATCTTCTGGATTGGTTCCACCGTCATGTTCTCCACCGCGGTCTCCGTTTCCTGATTCAGGTGTGTCTTGCACTGCAAACCAAAATTGGCCACGTCCTCTCCATCCTTCATCGTAGTCGAAGGCGTCATCGCCAACAAATGCTACAACAGCCCATTTAACCTCAGCAGTTCCGCCGAAAAACTCTATACCATCGTCTGCATTTGAGATGACCTCTATATGTTCAATAGTAGTTCCGCTTCCAACACCGCCAAGTGTGAGTCCGTTGATTTCATTTCCTGCACCAATATCAGTGCCACCATGACGGATTGAAACATACTTCAGGGATCCTGAATTGTCTAGGTTGTTATCTCCACCATACAAACCACGAGGTTCAGTTTCTGGGATACCTTCAATTTGTGACTCTCCAGGCGTTGAGTTCAAGCTCGCATCGCCTAGGACAATCAATCCACCCCATTGACCTCTTGTGTCATAAGGGACAGAGCCATCCAATGGATCTGCTGCGAAAGTGAATACGATGGGCGCGGTAGCTGTTCCCTCAGCTACTATACTGCCTCCTCGAGCAACAACCAATGCTGAGGCATCAGCTCCAGTTCCTTCACCTCCTTTGATAATTGTACCGGCTTCAATCGTTAAGGTCTGACCGCTGTTCACAAATACAAATCCCTCAAGGATATATACATTATCAGATGTCCATGTTGTTGTTCCTGTTCCCGAACCGTCGTCCGAAATCGTTATTTGATTGCCAGCTGTCATTCCTAGAACTGCAATTAAGGCGAGGATTAAAATGGGTGCGCGGAGTAATGTTGTTTTCATAAAATTAGATGTTTTTGGTTTCGTTTTGTTCAATGCAAAATTGGCGAGACATCTCCAATTTGTGATTACGACACGGTTATCCTTGAGTTATCCGAATAAAATTATGATGTGAATGGAAGGTTAACTCAAGGTTATTGAGAGTTCTTAGTCGATTATTATCAAAACAACTATGTTTGATAATGTATACCTACAAGTCAGTAAGAATCAGCACTTCCAGACCGTTCTTTTAAATTCAGATGGAGAATTATACCATTGTTTTATTTCATTCCCAATGAAATAGCCCAGAGCTATGTGAAAGCTAGATGCAAGCGTCTCATGTGCACTTTGCAAGACCGGCTGTCCTACCATTGCGGATTGCTGCATGACGGAAAAGGCGGATATATCATTTATGTGAATACCGCAAGGCGCAAGAAGATAGGTCTGCAAGAAGGACAGGTTCTTGACGTTCGAATTGAACCAGATTAGTCGGAATATGGAATGCCCATGAGTGATGAGCTTCGAGAAGTTTTAGATCAAGATAACCAGGCCAGGGTATACTTTGATAAACTTACTTCTGGAAAACAGCGTTCATTGATCCATTGGTCCGATGGTGTAAAAAGCACCGATATAAAAATTCGCAGAGCCTTGGTTATGACGCAACATTTGGTAACTCAGCAAGGAAAGGTGGATTTTCTATTGCTTGCGAATGAAATCAAAGAGGCCAACGCCCGAGAAAATCGATTCTAATATGTTTTGTCAAGCAACGATTCATAGATCAATTGATTGAGAGTATTTGATGCGCCCGTTCAATCGACATCGATCTACGGAACTTGTTGAGGTTCGCCCTCGCTTCTGAATGACCACTGCTGCTTCAGAAGAGTATATGTTGGATAGGGCACGTAAACACCGAAAAGAGTACTCGAGGAGTAGGGCAAGGTGTTTTGGCATCATGCGATATCCCGAGTTCCGGATGAAGAAAGACATTGTTGGTCTGCAGAATTGCAATTTTCGGTAGAAAAGAACCCGCGTGATGAAAGAATTTTAATGCGCTGCTTGATCGGGTCAAAGCAATCGGTATGGACGCTATTCCTCTTCCTGTATGCCGCTCCCAGTATGTTGATATTTTTCTTTGGCATGCATGCTTTTATTTAAAACTACGAAAAAGACGACCTCTCGACTATGCGTTTAGTGCCAATGTGCTTGGCGATGATTGCGCTTGTTTAACTAGCGGCATTTTTCGGGAGAAAGAAAGGGCACGAACCAATGATTTATCTCCTCCGATTCTCTTATGGTATCCTTGAGCCTCTGGGCTATGAGCGCCAGCAGGTATAGTTCAGAGCAGAGAGGTTGCTCATCGATAGGCCTCAAGGATTTCGAGTACTTTCAATTTCAATACGGGACGCGGTTCATGAGGAAGGCAATCGGCACAAATGATGCATGAACGAGCTTCTTTGACTAAGTTCTGTATGGTGGATTTATTGAGTCTGTGCATTTGCCAGCGGCTAAAAAACCTAATCTATATCTCCAACAAGAACGCCTGAAACGCACCAATAATTATTTCCTCCTTCCACATCTGGACCCTGTTCAATTGTGATTTTTATGGTGTGCAGGCCTGCGGCCAAATGATTCAATGCAATGCGATCGGGAGGTGTAAGGGTAGCTGGGCACCAATTTGACCTGCTCAAATCACTGCTCGATAGTCCATTGCCGAAATTGCCCGATGCCGGATTCGATAAGCGATATGTCGCGCAATCTGTTCGCCAGGGAGTCGTAGTATAAATGACTTCAGAGTCGATAATGATCTTGTGCTCTCGTGGAGTAAACTCATCACCTTCGCCCCAGCCGCCATGTCCTGTAGCCGTGTATAGTAAATGCAAATTATCAATATTTTGCGGTACTTCAAAATCGATCGTCAGCGTATCCGTCTTGAACAATTTGGGATAATTTTGACCTGACATTTCAAGTACATTAACGGTATTGAACAACGGCTCAATCCATCGTTGTGCAGAATCAGAAGTGTCAAATGAAGGATAAAAGTTAAGATCTAAGCTCACTCGGTGTCCACCACCATCGTAATTGGCGATAAATGCGGCAATCCACATTTCCTTTTTGTCCAAAGGAATCAATTCCGTTATTTCTTGGTTGTAAACGACTTCATCCGCCCAATGGTAGTTGTTGATCTCTCTGAGATCGTTGAAGTGATGCACCCCGAAAGATGTGAAAAAACGCATAAGCTCAAGAGAGGGACTATAATTTCGAGTCTGAGTATAGCCCTGGTAATTCTCACCTAGCGAGTCTGTTAGAAAAGGTAAGACTCCCACAGAATCTTGTATTGCATTCAAAATTGAGAGCTCATTCGGTAGATCAGAAAAGGTGAAAATTGATCCCGTCCTATCGTAAGCATCGCCTTCAGACCAACTAGTCAGCTTGGCATGAACGTAGCCTCCTTTGGCGTGGCTCTCAGGAATTTTAATTTTCTTGAGAATGACACCTCCATTTGCTACTCGGTATACTTTACCATCGCAATTGTGAGAAATTATTGGTTTGAGAAGTGATGGATCGAAGTTGATCGTGTCCTTATCGAAAACACTGACAACAGTATATCTAGAGCGAATTTTTTTCTCTTCCAGTTCGGCTTTGCTTATTTTCTTAGCTTCTTCAAGAGGATAGTTGTATGCCGCATCGAAAGCCACCTGTTCAATATTTGTAGCTATCAACGTGTGATTTCCGTTCACGACAATTTTAAGAACGAGTGCTTTTGGACTTGCGATGTATCGGGAGTAGGGGCAGCCTTGAATTTCTGATTGCTCGGTGTACCAAACATCGATGGTGTTTGAGAAGTACATAAAACGAGCCTGTGAGCAATCGTATTCCAGAATATTTATTGTGCTGTCTATGAATTCAGGATGGGGCATTTCGTCGAAAGAGGTACTTGTAGCAAACAATTGATCTTCGAATTTGGCAATAGTCACCATTTGCCGAAGGCCAAAGTCCTGAAAATTTCGCAAAGATTCTTGAGGTGTGCTGAGGTGAGTTAATTTCTCCGTGACATGCATATCCAGTTTGGAATCATTTACCCGTCCTTCAGAATTGAATTCATGGTAAGTGACTTTTGTCATAGATTGACTTTCTTGGCCTTTGGCGACCACAAAGAAACACATGAAGAGTACGAGTATGAAATTACGCATTTATTGTTTTTAGTTTAGCTAGCGCAAATGTAGTTTCCTAACTAAGTTTGAGGCTGTATTGAGAAATTATATTTTTTTGAAGATATCATTTTGAGACTTGACTCCCTTGTGTTTATATATTAATTCTGTGAAGTCTTTCCATTCTTGATGAACTTGTGGTCTTTGCCCGATTTGTCTTTGAAAGTATAAACGACAAGGATAGGGGTGAAAGGGTGAAAAATGGGATGACTAAAGTCAATCATTTGTGTAACTTCAGCAACTATTATTGAATGCTATGTCAAGTAGAAGATCTTTTATAAGTGCGTCTATTGCAGGAGTAATTGGCGCGGCCGTGGGCTATGTGACCGGGAAATCGGGAAGCAATCCAGCACCGTCGGAAGCGTTAAAATCTGTTGATCAAAATGAAAAAGCACCCTCAGCTGCGGTTTACAAAGGGGGATTAGTCATGTCAACTTGGTACCACGGATTGGCTGCCAACGCAGGGGCTCAAGAGGTGATCGCTCGGGGCGGGCGAGCAGTAGATGCAGCCGAAATCGGAGTGAAAATCGTAGAGGCCGATCCTACTGGAACTTCAGTAGGCATAGGTGGAGCTCCTGATAGAGAAGGTAAAGTGACTTTGGACGCTTGTATTATGGACGACAAAGGCAATGCTGGAGCTGTGTGCTACCTTGAAGATATTCTTCATCCGATAAGCGTTGCGCGAAAGGTGATGGATGACACGCCGCATGTAATGCTGGCTGGCGATGGGGCGCAGCAATTTGCTCTTGAATCAGGCTTTGAAAAAACAGACTTACTCACACCAGAAAGCAAAAAAAAATGGGAGGAATGGTTGGTTGAATCGGCATACAAACCCATAATTAATGTTGAAAATCACGACACAATAGGTTTGTTGGCCATGGACCAAGAGGGAAACTTTGGCGGTGCGTGCACTACTTCTGGGCTAGGTTATAAGATGCACGGTCGAGTGGGAGACTCCCCAATAATTGGAGCTGGTCTATTCATAGATAATGAAATTGGCGGCGCGACTGCCACCGGCTTAGGCGAATTGGTCATGAAGACTTGCGGAACCTTTCTGATCGTGGAATTGATGCGGCAAGGAATGAGTCCGCAAGCAGCCTGCGAGGAAGCCGTTGGGCGAATTTGCAAAAGCGGTGATTACGAGAATTTTCAAATAGGATACCTAGCAGTCAACAAAGCCGGTGAAGTAGGGGCATATTCAATCCATCCAGGGTTCAACTATGCGTTGACGAAGCGAGGTGAGGATTTGGGGATGGTTGAGGTAAATTCTTATTCTACCGACTAAGAGCAGCAGAAATCTCACTAATAATAGTCGCCGGTCCACCAAAATGTTCAACAATGTGGCACTCAGGTTTTGCGAGTTGCACTGCTGAGATCAATGATCCGCGAACGTGTGGATCAATTCCTCCGCCAAGCAATAGAACTTCAAATGACATTTTGAGTACCTTTTGTGCAAGCTCATCGACGTCATCCAACATGCCATTTGGTTCCAAACCTTCGCGTTTTAGAATCCCAATGATGTTCTCCAAAATGTATGAATGCTTACCAATAACAACTACACGAGGCTTGGTGCACACTTGCGTTTCTTTATTTGGCTTGAGTTGAGTATTCTCCACGGTGATTGGCTTTTAGAATTTCACGATAAATTTACGGTTTACTCTCACTAGAACGGCAGGTGCCAACTGAAAGTATTTCACAGATTGTTCCTAGAGCAGTCTTTCAATTATGCGTTTGAAGATCAGTTGAATAGGTCTTGTTTTGTCTGTAAACCGCAAAAGAAATCCACAAAACGACTGCCCATTGACTAGAAGAGAGAACAGTTGGGGCCACTTTTACTCAAGCAGCAAGCGATTGTCTTTGAAAAGATTCTCTCATGGCGGCCTCTATCCGAAGCAAAAATGAACGCGCTTTACTACATTTGCCGTGTGAAGACTATTGTGGATTTTATTCGGTTGTTGCGTCCAGTTAACTTGGCGATCATTGCAGCGACAATGTACATCATACGCTGGCTTGTTATTTATCCTCTGATCAATAATCAGGCTTTTAGCATGGAGTTCCAATTGAATGAATTGGACTTCTTTATGAGCACCATGGTAATGGTGTGTCTAGCCGCTGCAGGCAATATCATAAACGACTACTTTGATCTAAAAGTAGATCGTATTAATAAGCCAAATCGCATCATAGTAGGTAACACCATCAAGCGAAGAATAGCGATGGTTAGTCATCATGTATTCAATGTATTGGCGGTTCTTTTGAGTATTTGCCTAGCGTGGAGATATGACCAACTTATTCTGGCTGTTGTCCCCGCATTCATGGCGGGTTCTCTTTGGTACTATTCAATCTTGTTTAAAAAACAAGTGCTGATTGGCAATTTTGTCGTGGCTCTTATGGTTGCCATAGTTCCTTTATGGGCTGGGGCTTTTGACCTTATCGCTCTGAACGAAACTTATGGTCCGCACATGGTGAATGGAACTGAGTTTTTCGGAGTTTTGTGGCAATGGATATTGGGTTTTGCCTTGTTCGCCTTCGTCATCACCTTGATTCGTGAAGCTCAAAAAGACCTTGAAGATATTAAGGGTGATGCTGCGGGTAAATTCCGAACACTGCCCATCGAGTATGGCGTTTCTACGACGAAAATGTACATTGGCCTTTTATCTCTTCTTTGCATCATTGGTGTGCTCTTTGTCGCCTTTTCAATAAAGGATATTTGTCCGCAACCAGTCGCTTTTTGGTCGTTTTTAATGGTTTTTGCTGTTCTTCCTTTAATAGGAGGGTGGTATATAACTGTTCGTGGGAAAGGCAAGAAAGACTACCATTTGGCAGCTACTCTCTCGAAAATCGCCATGGCTGGTGGGATTCTGATGGCTTGGTTTTTTCACTAGATGATTAGGCTTTTTTCTTCCCTCCAAAACCTCGATCATACGTTACCCCAATTACCTAGACATCCCAAACTCACATATTGCAGCCATTAGGTTCCGATGCATTCCGGCATATAATAAAATTGCTACCTTCCCTTTTACAACAAACCAGTGCCATGAAGAACCCAATTCTATTGCTTGGATTTACTTTATTGTCGGCTTTGTCATTTGAGGCGCAAGACACTTTTTCTATCGTTGCAGTAGACACCGTTACCATGGAGGTAGGCAGCGCAGGAGCATCTTGTGTGGACCTATTTCAAACGAATCTATCCAATGATGATTTTCTCGGTGTATTGATTCCAGGTATCGGTGCCATTAACACGCAGGCATGGTACGACGCCGACAACCAAAACAACGCTACCAATGAGATGCTGGAAGGATGGAGCCCCAATGATATCATTGATTGGCTGGTGAACAATGATGTGGCCAATACACCTGATCTACGCCAATATGGAGTGGTGAAACTAGAACTCGGTGGAGCATCCGCTGCAGCCCACACAGGTTCTTCGACCGACGATTACAAAGGTCATCGTATCGGATCAAATTATGCAATCCAAGGAAACATCCTGCTGGGTTCGGAAGTTTTGGACTCCATGGAAGCGCGTTTTCTCAATACCGAAGGCGACCTAGCTTGTAAATTGATGGCCGCCATGCAAGGAGCAAATATGATCGGGGCCGATTCCCGTTGCAATGAAAATGGGACTTCCTCTTTGTTTGCTTACCTAAAAGTGTCCCCAGTTGATGCCGATATGGGAGATCCAGGAATGTTGGTGTCTGTTCGAACACATGATGGTGATGGAATAGAACCAGTGGATTCTTTGCAGGTACTTTTCAACGATCAAAATTTCTGTCCGCCTACTGTTGGATTAAATGATTTCTCTGCCGTTCGGCAAATGACTGTTTATCCCAATCCATTCAATGAAGTAGTACATGTCGAGTCGAATTCAAAAGAAGAATATACTTTGAGCGTGCACCAAATAGATGGACTGGAAGTATACAAGGCAAGAAACACAGGCACAGCAGTGATGCAAACTTCTCAATGGGCGCCAGGAGTCTATGTCGTGCTAGTTGAAACCGGGCAGAATGAGCGCAGGTGGAAAATTGTTAAGGAATAAGAAGACATCAAAGACTAGGATTTGTGCGATGAATCTTTCTTCTTACTGAAGAATGCTATGATCAATACAGGTAACAATACCAAATCGGAAAGCACTGCAAAGATCAACGTGAGTCCTATCAACAGACCTATATAAAAGGTCCCCATAAAATCGGAGAAGATCAATGTGAGGAAACCACCGCATAAAATAAGCGTGGTGACTACAATAGCTTTACCTGTGGATATTGATGTGCGTTTCAAAGCATACTGCCACGACCGACCTTTGGAAAGTTCGATCTTGAACTTGCTCAAGTAGTGAATGGTGTCATCCACAGCAATTCCAAAAGCTATCGTGAAAATAATGGAGGTAGAGACTTTCAGGTAGATTCCAAAATACCCCATGATTCCCGCGATTACAACGAGCGGAATTACATTCGGGATCAATGAAATCAACACCATTTTAATCGACTTAAACATGATTCCTACGATCAAGGCGATAACCAAAAACGCAATAGCCAAACCTTCGAGCATGGTCAGCGATAGTCGTTCATTGTTTACATCAATCAGGTGCGCTGTTCCAGTGACTCTTGGCGAGAGCGACATGCCCGCAGGAGTATTGTTTGCGAAGAATTGAGCCAGGCTATCATTCAAAGCTGTGTAAACCGTTCTCCCGAAGTCACCTACTTTACCAGTTAATCGGACCGTTTTCATGCTGTCGGAGTATACAAGGTTCCACAAGCCTTCTTTATCGAACTTGGCAATGTTGCGCATTAATTTCCCAAGCTCTTTTTCGCTTTCAGGAATCGTTTTGAATTTGACGTTTCCATTGTGAGCGTAATAATTGGCCTGCTTCACGATTTCAGCAGGAGACATCAATCCTCTCACACCGTAATTTGCTTTTAGCCAGTCGTCCAACTTGGCATTGAAGTCAAGAAATTCAGCAGAAGATACTTCTGTTGAATCGTCCAACACAAGCCCCATTTCAAAAGGACGTGCTCCGGTCAGGAAGGTCTCGAAATAACGGAATTCCTGTTTCAAAGGGTGGTCCTCTTTGAGATCCTCAAGCATGTAATTGTTGACGGTGACCAAAGTGGCACCAAATACACTCAAACCAATGAAGATGACAGAAACCCACATAATCTTCGCACGAGACCGCAACACCCAACCAAATGTTCGGTGCATTCTTACTGTCCAAAAGACTTTTGAGGAAGGGATCAGGGCTGCCTTGGGCGGTTTTGTCAAGATCATCACTGCCGGGAGCAATGAGTAAGCAAGGATGAAGGCTACAAAAACCCCTATTGCTGTGTACAGGCCGAAATTACTGATTGGCTTGATGCTAGAAGTCATTAAAGTAAGGAAGCCAATTGCCGTGGTCAAGGAAGTGAGAAAGGTAGCCATGCCTACCTCTTTGAAGGCAACTTTGACAGCATCAATTTTGGGTTTCCCGATTCGGAGCTCCTCAAAGTATTTGGACATAATATGAACCACGTCACTCATCCCTACAACAAATAGGATGGTTGGCAAAATAGTGAGCATAAGATCTATATCAACCCCAATAAGCTTCATTATCGCCAAACTCCATATGATAGACAGCATCACAACGAGCAATGGAATCAATACTCCCCAAGCCGATCGAAATGCGACAATGAGCAGAACCACAATGAGGATCATACTCAAACTCATGAAAATGACCATTTCGCTAAACATCATTTCAACATACACTTTCTGACCTATTGCTCGGCCCAGCATATGTTCTTCGTCAAAGCGGTATTTCTCCAAAAGAGCTTCCATTCCATCCGCCAAGTCATCACAACCTTCTTTAGAAAGGAACTGTTCATGGGTAATCTGAATAGCTACTGCCTTTGCGTCGGCAGAGAAAAAGGTTCCAATGAATTGATCCTGTCTAAATATTCGTAAGGAATCGGCTTGAAGTAATTCGGGATTATTGAGGTGCAGCAGCGGAACTTTATGCGGTTCACCCATCGCTCCTCTGTACATTTCGACCAGAGATGTTGGGGACATTACTCGAATAACAGATTCAAGCTTTTCTACATCCTTAGTCAGACTATCAACTCTTGCGAGAAAATCGGCTTTGAAGACTCCTTCATTGTTTCCAAGACCGATGACTGCAAAATCGTTGTCTGTCTCAAAAGCATCGCGAAAGTCAAAATAGAACTGCGACTCTGGATCATCTTGAGGAAAGAAATTCTCAAAGTTGTAGTCGAGCTTTAATTCGCTTACCAAATAGACTGCTCCCGACGTGAGCGCGACGATAATAAAAATGACGGCAAGACTAAGATTTCTGTACTTCAAAGTGACCTCTTCATGAATGCGCAGCAAAGATCGGCAATAGTTTAGCTTGCACCGATTACTTCCTCGTAAATTATTCAAGCCTTGAATTTGTTGTCTGGTTTTCTTTCTAGCGTACTCATCTGGAAATGAAAAATTACAAGTCATTTTGAGAGCTCGCTTTCTTTGCTTCCTAAGGGCAGGAGGGAGTAGGTTGTTTTTATAGCACATTCGTGCAAATGACTTGGCGTTGTGCAGGAGCTTGAGGTTATCACAAGAGGGTTTGCCATAAAAATGAAAAGTGTATCTGCGGTGGTCTAGTCTAGCGGTGTGGCATTGAAAAGTCTTACTTTTTGTATTAAATTGAAAACCAATGGATAAAGTAGAATTATGTCTACCTTCCCTACTTAATAAAAACTGTTCAATCTGATTAATTCCCCAGATCAAAAACCTAAATAATGAAAACACTTTCCGCTCTTTTTCTAGCCTGTGCTTTTGGCCTCACAGCGAGTGCTCAAAACTTTAATTTTAGCACGGAGCAGCACATTGACCTTATAATGACCGAATCGAGTGAAACGTCGGATATTGACTTTTCGACTCTTTCTCCTCAGGAGGTAACGTTTAAGTGGGAGTTGGTTTCAAATACAATGCCTGCAGACTGGAACTTCTCTCTTTGTGATTACAACGATTGTTACATCGGAGTGCCAAATTTGGGGACTATGATTACCATTACTTTAGAGGAATCGCAAAATGGTATGGAAGGATTCTTCATCCTGAACACCATGACTGGAGGCGTTGCTGGCGGGGGCGTAATTGAACTCTACGTTTATGACTCATCAGACTACACTATTGGGGAGTACGTTTCTTGGACAGTTGCTACTGAGGGCTATGTTTCCGTTAATGAAGTTGA